>JANLWJ010000488.1:0-5713 GCA_031364455.1 Actinomycetes bacterium
TCCGTCAGTAGCGAAGAGTTTCCCAGGCACGTGCCTGGGAAACTCTTCGCTACTGACGGACCTCAGGAAGCCTGACCACTTGGGACGACTTGGTGCTAGCGAGCCCATTCTTCCTACCGACATAAACGTCGGCCCGCCGCATCCAGCGAAGCGCCGGATCGTGCTCCTGGCGCATCAGGTCTGGGTTAGCGATGTGGATGGTACTTGTACGGAACGACCTTCCAGTACTTACGGCTCAGGGGAATGCGGCACAGTGCCGTCGAGCTCATGTTCCAGCGCTGGCCCTGGCCGTGGACCCGAGTGTTCTCCAGTTTCAGGGTCGTGGTTCCACCGCTATCTCCGAGGTAGACGCCGTATCGCTGCATAGCTCGCGCGATCACCCGGGCCTGCCGGTTCTTGATCTTGTGCAAGTTGACCGACGGCTTGAGCCTCAGTCGTGTTCCCTGCGCGGGTGCGTTGTGGTTCCGGGTGTCGCCATCGCTGTGAACAACAGGCAACACCGACTTCGTGGACAACTCCGGCCCCGAGGATATCTTCAAGACGTGGCGAATGGCACCGGCTCTGACCTCGGCGTACCGGACGGCAGACGTGGCACCGTTGTTGCCCCGCATGGTGCCTCTGTTGCGCCGTTCGTTGCTTGCTCGGAAGTCGGCGTCCAGACCATTCGAATTCAAGTAAGCAACTTGCGCTCCGCCTGCCGACCAAGACCTGCGCTGCTTGTTGAAGGACGCGTGCCACAGCGACACGACGTATCCGCGTTTGACGTCGTAGACGGTCATGGCTTTGTCGCTCGTCTTTGCTGGTCGCGCTCCTCGCGGAATGCGCAGTGAGTCGAGCTCTGGCGGCAGGTCATAGCTCGTCGCGTGGACTTTGTACCTAGGGCTGCCCTTCTTGGCCCAGTAGATGGGCTGGCCCCAGGAGCTGCTCCCGGTTCCTGCCAGGTGGATGCACCCCCTGCCTGCTTCGGGAGCCGACCCCATGTACTTCAAGATTCCGCCGCTGTTGCGGTGCTTAGGTGCGTTGCGGGGGATAGGCGTGTTCCAGTAGGAGTTGTCACCAAAAGCGCGATGCGCTTTGTGTCGCTCGGCTGCTGGCTGCGCGGTCGATGACAACGCGGTCGATGACAACGAGGGACCGGGCTGCGTGACCACCGACGTCAGTGCCACCAGGCACAGCGCTGCTGTGAAGCCAAGTCGTCTGCCTGCAAACACCGGGAATCACCTCTCGTACGTCGTCCAACAGGGGCTTCGTTGCCTGAAGTCGTTGGGCACGAATCTCGCGAGCCATGGGCACCGGCTCAGTCAACGTTGCCGCACGTTGCTGCGGCAGTCAGGACCGATCGACGAACACTTGATCACGAAAGGGTAACGGGAGGCTGACCGCACACCAAATACTCGGAGTGTCGCTGGGCGGGTTGGGGGATTACCGGAAAGGGGCGGGCAAGTGTCTTGCCGAGGCCCCGGCCTTGCGGGAGGGTGGGTGACCGCGCGCTTTGGAGGTGCCATGGCCGAGTCCAAGCTCGATGCCGTCTACGGAGCTACCAGCCCGACCGAGCTGGCTTCGGCCTATGACGAATGGGCAGCTTCCTATGACTCGGATATGGCGGAGGTCGGCTACCGACACCCAGCGGTCGCCCTGGCGCTGCTGACGCGGCACTTGCCGATCGGTTCCACACCCATCCTGGACGCAGGGGCCGGCACCGGGCTGTTCGGTGAGCTGCTGGGCGTTGTCGGATATCCGCAGGTCGACGCACTGGACGCGTCGACCGGCATGCTCGAGGTCGCTCGGAGCAAGAACACGTACCGAGAGCTTCACCATGCGTTTCTCGGACAGCCGTTGGAGTTCGAGGACGGCAAGTACGCCGCAATCGTCAGCACTGGCGTCTTCACCACAGGGCATGTGGGTGTCGAGGGGTTGCCGGAGCTGTTTCGAGTGACTCGACCCGGTGGGCTCATCGTCCTGACGGTGAAGATGACCATTTGGGAGGCGGGGTTCGCCGAGCACCTTGCTCAGTCCGAGGCTGCCGGAGATATCCGTATCCTCGAAGTAACCCCCAGTTACGCCTCGATGCCGACTGGGTCGGTGACGTCGCCCTGCGTCGGCGTCGTGCTCGGTCGTTGACGCTGTGGCTCGGTCAGTATCCGGCCACCTGGAGCGCTAACAGCGCGCCCAACTCTGTGCAGGACTCAAGCGCCAGCTTGTCGGGTGGGCCAGTCACGGAAACGTCTGAGGCGACCTGTTTCCAGCCCATACCTCCGACGATCTTGTGAATGCCGCGGAGCGCCCCAGAGGTGTCGTCGTTGCCATGCACGTACACGCCGTAGGGGAGCCCAACGGTGACTTCAAGGCAGGGGTAGTAGACCTGGTCGAGGAAGTGCTTGAGAGCCCCTGACATGTACCCGATGTTGGCTGGCGTCCCGAGGATCACACCGTCGGCTGCCAGCACGTCGGCTGGGCCGGCCGAGAGGGCGGCCCTGACCTCCACGGTGACGCCCTGGACTTCCGGGTGCTCGGTGCCGCGCAGGACCGCCTCGAGCATCTCCTGAACTGCTGGAGAGGGGGTGTGCTGAACCACCAACAGGGTCGGCATGAGCCCATGATGCCCGACAAGCACGGGGCAGGCCGAGCATCGCCCTGGGCTTTCCATGGTTCCCTGTGCCGCTCCAAGGCCGATCGGATAGCGTCAAGACATGCATCGGCGTCTTGGCCGAGCATCTAGTTGGTATCTGGCTGAGGAGCCTCCATGACTGTCGAGTACAAGGTCGTCAACCCCGCCACCGGCGCGATCGAGAAGAAGTTCCCGACCGCCACCGATGCCGAAATCAAGGCTGCTGTCGGTCGTGCCGACGAGGTCTTCAGTTCTTGGCGCGCCACACCGCTCGCTGAGCGAGCAGCGGCGATCCATCGAGTGGCTGACCTCCATGTCGAGCGGGCCAGCGAGCTGGCTGCTCTGATCACTCGCGAGATGGGCAAGACGACAGCAGAGGCGATCGACGAGGTCGAGTACTCCGCGGACATCTACCGCTACTACGCCGACCAGGCAGCCACGCTGCTGGCCGACGAACCGCTGGAAGCATCGTCGGGTGGCAACGCGTTCATCCGTAAAGCGCCGATCGGCCCGCTCCTCGGGATCATGCCGTGGAACTACCCCTACTACCAGGTTGCCCGCTTCGCTGGTCCCAACCTGCTTGTCGGCAACACCATCCTTCTCAAGCACGCGCCACAGTGCCCCGAGTCGGCGCTCGCGATGGAAGCCATCTTCCACGAGGCAGGCATTCCCGCTGATGCGTACATCAACCTCTTCGCCACCAACGAGCAGGCGGCTGACGTGATCGCCGACACCCGGGTGCGTGGAGTCTCGGTGACCGGTAGTGAGCGCGCCGGCACGGCTGTCGCCTCGCTGGCCGGCCAGCACCTCAAGAAGGTCGTCCTGGAGCTAGGCGGTTCGGACGCCTTCATCGTGCTCGACACCGATGACCTGCCCCAGGTGGCCAAGGACGCCGTCGCTGCTCGCATGGAGAACACTGGTCAGGCCTGCAACGCAGCGAAGCGCTTCATCGTGGCTGAGCCGCTGTACAGCGAGTTCGTCGACCTGTTCGCAGCGGAGATGGGCAAGCTGACCATCGGCGATCCCTCTGACCCGTCGGTCTCCTACGGCCCGCTTTCGTCAGAAGCCGCAGCCGCCGGCCTGATGGCGCAGGTTCAGGACGCCATCGACAAGGGCGCAACGGTCCACACCGGCGGAAGCCGGATCGACGGACCCGGCGCCTTTATCCAGCCAACGGTGCTGACCGACGTGACACCGGAGATGCGCGCCTACCGCGAAGAGCTCTTCGGACCGGTGGCCGTGATCTACAAGGTGGGCGATGCCGAAGAGGCCTTGTCCCTCGCGAACGACTCGCCGTTCGGTCTCGGTGGCGCCGTCTACCACTCCGACCCCGAAGTCGCCCTCGACATCGCCAACCGGCTCGACACCGGCATGGTGTGGATCAATGAGCCCGAGGGTGGCGGACCTGAGCTTCCTTTCGGTGGCACGAAGCGGTCCGGAGTCGGTCGCGAGCTCGGCCCGTACGGCATCGACGAGTTCGTAAACCGCAAGCTGATCCACGTTCCTGCCGGGAAGTGACCTCGGAGCAGTCATGCTGATGGTCGACGCGCTGTAGTTTGTTGACCCATGGAAGAAGTGCGGTTGGCGCCGCGGTCACCGGAGGCCTTGGCCAGCATCATCGGCCCTGAGCGCGTTGAGCGCCTCGTCACGCGCGATGCGGCGGCAATGCGATCTGCCCTGCGGAACCACAGCGTCATCAATATCAATTCCACACCAGCCGGTGGGGGAGTGGCCGAGATGCTGCAGGTGCTGCTTCCCTTGACACGCGGCGCTGACATCGACGCACGTTGGCTGGTGATCGAAGGTGACCCGGATTTCTTCGCCATCACCAAGCGTATCCACCACCATCTGCACGGTCAGCCTGGCGACGGACGGGCCTTGGTGGCCGCAGATACCGCGCACTACGAGGCAGTGACGCGCCGTAACACCGACGAGCTCTCGGCGTTCGTGGCCGAGGGCGACATCGTGATTCTGCACGACCCCCAAACGGCCGGCATCGCAAGATTTCTCTCCGACTTGGGCGTCCCCGTCGTGTGGCGCTGCCACGTCGGGATCGATGGGAGCAACGAGTGGACCGAGGATGCCTGGTCCTTCCTCCGCCCCTATCTTGAGCCCTACATCGATGCGTACGTATTTACGCGTGCCCAGTACGCACCGACGTGGGTGCCGAAAGACAGGCTCCATGTCATCCGGCCGAGTATCGATCCGCTGTCGCCGAAGAACCACGACATGAGCGCTGAGGACGCCCGAGCGATCTTGTCCTACGTTGGCATCGTCGATGGCCCACCCTCAGGGCCTGTTCCGTTCCTGAGGGCAGACGGCACGCCGGGACGCGTCGAGCGCTTCGCTGACATCATCCAGACCGGCCCACCACCGCCAGCGGATTCGCCACTTGTCGTGCAGGTGAGTCGGTGGGACCCACTGAAGGACATGGCAGGAGTCATGCAGGGGTTCGTTGAGCACGTGCTCGACGGCACCGAGGCGCACCTCGTGCTTGCGGGTCCGGTCGTGACAGCAGTGGCCGACGACCCGGAAGCCGCCGTGGTGCTGAATGACACGTGGATGCAGTGGCGTGCCCTACGGCACCACCAACGCAGCAGAGTCCAACTCGTCTGCTTACCCATGTCAGACATTGAAGAGAATGCCGTCATCGTCAATGCTCTGCAGCGCCACGCGGCCGTTGTCACGCAGAAGAGCTTGGCCGAGGGGTTCGGCCTCACCGTCACCGAGGCGATGTACAAGGGAACGCCCGTGGTGGCGTCGGCTGTCGGTGGCATCGGCGACCAGATCGTCGATGGCGAGAGCGGGCTCTTGGTGCAAGACCCGCGCGATCTGGATGAGTACGGAGCTGCCGTCAACCAGATCCTGGACGACCCGCAGCTCGCCGCGCGCCTCGGGCAAGGAGGGCGGCGTCGAGCCATCGACGCCTTTCTCCCCGATACCTCGCTCGGGCAGTGGGAGGAACTGCTCGTCGCCGTGATGACACCGGAGGCTTAGCCTGGTGGAATCCGTCGATGTTGTCGTTGTTGGCGCGGGGTTCTCCGGCCTCGCCGCAGCGCGCGACTTGGTGGCCGGGGGTGTGAGTGTCGTCGTGCTCGAGGCGGC
>JANLWJ010000509.1:0-3218 GCA_031364455.1 Actinomycetes bacterium
TCATCACCGGCCCGCCGGTTCAGCAAACGGACCCTCACCAGTCCATGAAGGTCGAAGTCGACGTAGGAGTCAGCAACTTGGTCAGGCATCAGGATCGGGTACCTCGGTCGCCGACGAGGGCCTCAGCAACACCTCGCCAGAAGCCAAGTCCCCAGCCGATGTGCATCGACCCGAACGCCAACGGAAGTACTGCGCGCTCGGAGAGCGGCAGACGTCGGCCCGCAATCGCCGCGGCAACGACGAGGCCCCCGGCGTAGGGAGCCACCATTGCCGCACCGCGGGCGGGATTGCGCTGCCCGACCACACCGGCGGCAGCCAGGTACAGGACCAACGCAGGGGGTACCAGGTGACGGGTGCGGAGCGATCTTGGGTGGAGGCGAGCAACCGGGAACTTGCTGCGCCCGTACCGGTGGTACTGGGAGAAGAGCGCCGACAGCGTCTGCCGGGACTTCCAGTCGATCGACAGCTCTGGGTCGAAGAGCAGGCGGTAGCCGGCCTCCCGCAGCCGCAGGTCGAGCTCGTAGTCCTCGTTGGCCAACAGCGTCTCGTTCCAGCCACCGAGCCCGCGCAGGAGATCGACCGGGTAGGAACCGAAGGGGACGTGATCGGTCTCCTGCTCCTCGGTCCCGTAGTGGTACAGCGAGTTCCCCACTCCGAACCGGCTTCCGAGCGCAACAGCGATAGTCCGACCTTGCCGGGTTTCTCCGCGGCCGGACTTGCGTCCACCGACCCCACCCCACTCACCGTCCCGCAGCCGCATGACTGCGCGTTGGACATAGCCGGGGGGGATCATCGAGTGCGCGTCCACCCGGACCAGCCAGGTCCCCTTGGCGGCGTCAAGGCCCAGGTTGAGGGAGGCAGGGATGTTGGCGCGGTCGTTGAGCACGAGCTCGACGCGTTGGTCATCCTCGGCGTAGGCCAAGACGACTTCGCGGGTGGCATCGGTGGATGCACCGTCAACGACGACTACCTGAAGGTTGCGGTAGTCCTGGGCCAGGATCGAGTCGAGGCACGCTCCGAGGGTGGTCTCCTCGTCACGAGCCGGCACCAGAACAGTGACCAGCTCGCCGGGCCCACCGCTGTCAGCGTTGCTCACTTGCACCAACCCCCTTAGGTACCCGTCTCACAGTTCTGCCTCGCTCACCGACACACCGCTCACGCCGTCACGAACCGCCGACTCAGTCACCAGCAGTGCCAAGCAGCGAGGGAGGGCACCGAGCCGCGGCGCCCTCCCTCTGCTTCGAGCCGTTCGTGAGTCAGGGGCGCTTCCGCCGCGCTATCAGGGGCAACCGGTCACGGTGTCGCCGGCGTCGGCAGTGCAGGTGTCGACGTCCTTGCGGCCTCTGATCGTGTCGCCACCGAACGTGTCGTCGGTGCTGAGGGTGTCGTTTCCGTTGCCGCCATCGAGAACGTCACGACCCGTGAAGTCGAAGAGCGAGTCGTTGCCACCGCCGCCGTTGACCACGTCGTCACCCTTGCCGCCAGCGCCGGTGTCATCTCCGCCGCTTCCGAAGATGTGGTCGGCCTGTTCGCCGCCTTCGAGGGAGTCGTTGCCTTCGCCACCGGAGACGCGGTCCACGCCAGGGCCACCCGCGAGCGAGTCGTTGCCGATCCCGGCCGAGAGGCGGTCCGCACCGTCGCCTGCGCTGATGTTGTCGCTGCCGTTGCCACCGCGCAGGGTGTCGTTACCGTTGCCACCCTTGATGCGGTCGTTGCCGCTGCTGCCGAAGATGACGTCCGATCCTTTGCCGCCCCCGAAGGTGCCCTTGCCATCACCGTCGCAGATGTAGTCCTTACCGCCTCGGCCGAGCACCTTGTCACGACCGCCCAACGAGGCGATCACGTCGGTGTCACCGGTCCCCTTGATGACGTCACGACCCTGCGTTCCGAGGATCGTCACGGTGCGACCAGCGCACAGCGACTGGGCGGTAGCGCCTTCAGCAGGCGTCAGGGCAACGAGCCCCGAGCCAACGAGCGCCAACAGCATTGCGGCAACACCCGATATCTTGAACAACGTCAACTCCGTTCGATCCCCCTCCGGGCTGGACCCGCCCGGAAGAACGTGAATGTCAGCCTGCCCGCCATGAACGTGCACTGCGATACGTGCAATCGGTGCGGGCTCAAAAAGCACGCAGATCACCGCATCTGAACGGTCAGCTCGTGCCCCCATCATGCCTTGCGTGATCGGTCCACGTCACATCGATCCGAAAAGTCCGGATTGACCCTTCAGCTCATGCCACGGCGAGCGGTTCTCGAGCTGGCTCCGGGGCCGGCTCGGGCTGGTCGAGGCCGGGAATGTCATAGGACGCCGAGCGGCACAGAGCCACATAGGTCAGCACGAACCAAAAGAACTTGTACTCAAAGTTCGACAGGAACATCGATGCCGTCATGGTTCCGATGAACGCCGCCAGTGGCGGCGCCCGAAGGCGTTGCGGCAGTCTCCGGATATCCCGGAAAGTCAGCACCAGCCCGAGGCCGAGCAGAACCAGGCCCGGTAGCCCCACCTGGATGAGGGCTTCGATCCAGATGTTGTGCGCCTCGTAGGCGGTGCCACGCACGAGGACTCGCGACTCCGGCACCTGGGGCTGAGTCTCCTGGTAGACCCGCCCGAACGTCGCCCATCCAGACCCTGCCAGACAGTAGCTTTGGCAGGCCTCCTGGGCGATCAACCAGATCTCCGATCGGCCCGACGATGAGGTGCGATCAGTGCGACTGCCAACACCCCCAGGGTTGGTCGCCAAGACGATCACCAGCGCCACGAGAGCCACGACTCCGAACAACCCCAGCTGTCGGCGGCCAGACGGCGTCGCGGCGAAGATCACGACGAAGACCACCACCGTCGAGAGCAGGCCACCGCGCGAGCCGGTCAGCACGATAGCGACACCAATGAGTAGCGCAGCGGCCACATTGACCAGGCGTTCAGCGCGACGCCCGGCGCTCACGGCCCCAGGCAGGGCGACCGCCAGCGGCAGGAGGAGCGCCGCAGCGGTGTTGTTGGCCCCCAGAATGTCGGCGCCGAACCTGGCTCCAGCATCACCTTCGACAGGCAACCCGCCGAGCAGCAGAAGCTGCGCGAGGGCATACAGCCCGGCCAGGGCACCGCTTGCCACGATGGCGATCTGAGTGTTGCGCAGCACAGCCGCGTCGACCCGCACGACCGAGAGAACTCCGAAGAGCAAGACCAGGGCCATCAGGTTGAACACCCCGGTCGACGTCAG
>JANLWJ010000515.1:0-3421 GCA_031364455.1 Actinomycetes bacterium
CTACGTCCTGCTGCATGAGCTGGCGCACCTTCTCGAGCCATCACACGGCCCGAAGTTCTGGGCGCTTCTCGAAAGCTGCCCCGACGTCGAACGAGCACGTGGCTTCCTCGACGGGTGGTCGTTGGCCCTTCAGCGCGCAGGCGTCTCGCTCTAGCCCCGGCGCACATCTGCGACGTTCGCCACGGCATCGGCGACCAGCTGACGAACGGCGTCATCGGTCTGCTCAGGCAGTGCGTCAGGCGTGAACCACCGAACGTCCAGCGACTCGCTGCTGACTGTTGGTTCGGCACCGTCCGGTGTGAGCGCCAGGAACTGCACGTCGAGGTGATGTCGCGCTTTGACATCGCAGGGAGCAGCGTGCCGGTCAAGGCGCACCGGCCCTCCGCCGACCAGCGTGAGCGCGTCGATCCCAGACTCCTCCCTTGCCTCGCGCAGTGCGGCGTCGGCAACCGACGCGTCGGTGTCCTCGATGTGGCCACCGAACTGCAGCCACAGCCCGACCTTGCGGTGCAGGCAGAGCAGAACGCGGGTGCCGGTGGTGTTGACGACGAGCGCGGAGGCGGTCAGGTGATCAGGCCGACAGCTGCGAGCCCAGCCGTTCTCGTGCTTGTCGAGGTGCGCGACGAAGTCGTCTCGCAACAGCGCTTGTGAGGGTGTCGGGGGCTGCCAGCTGGCGAGCTCGGCAAGGCTTGAGTGAGCGAGGCTCATTCCTGCGGCGGGGCTTGCTCGTCAGGTGGCTCGGTGTCAGTGAGGGTGCTGATGTCCCAGTCTGAGGAGGCTGCCCTGGTGGCGAATCCCGTTGGGTCGTCCAGCGCGGCAGCGTCGGGGAGCAGGTCGGGGTGGCTCCAAAGGCTGTCGCGCTCGGCCATCGAGCGGTGTTCGGCCAACGCACGCCAAAGGGCGGATGCTTCACGCAGGCGCCGGGGCCGCAGGTTGAGTCCGACCAGCGTCTCGAAGGTGTGCTCGGCCGGCCCACCTGACGCCCGTCGTCGTCTCATGGTTTCGCGTAGCGCACCAGCTGCGGGCAGCCGGGTGTCGGCGGCTTCGCCGGTGACGTCGTCGACCCAGCCCTCGACCAACGCCAGGACGTGCTCGAGACGGTCGAGTGCAGCTTGCTGTTCTGGTGTTGTCGGCGGTTCGAAAACCCCAGAAGACATCAGTTCTGCCATGGCCTGGGGCTGCGACGGGTCGATCCCGCCAAGGGCTTGCTCGATCCCGGCTATGTCGACGGATATGCCGTGTGCGTAGTCGGCGACAGCAGCATCGATGCGCGACGTCAACCACGATGCGTGACGGAAGAGCCGCACGTGTGCGCACTCGCGCAGTGCAAGGTAGATCCGCACCTGGTCATCGGGGATGCCGAGTCCGATGCCGAACTCGGTCACGTTGCGCGGAACGAGTGCGGCGATCCCAGAGGGGGCGAGGGGGACCCCGACGTCGGTCGACGTCAGGACTTCCTGGGCGAGGGCGCCGAGCCCCTGGCCGACCTGGCCACCGAACATCACCCCGGACATCTGTCCCATCATGCCCATGAGCGGAGCGGCCATCGCCCGCATCTCTTCTGGCATCTGACCTGGCATCGCCTCTGCCGAGGCTTGCGCCATCCGTTCCGCCAGCGGCATGACGAGCGACTTCCACTTCGGCAACGTCTGCTCGACCCACTCGGCCCGACTCCAGGCCTGTGCAGTGACTCCAACCGACGGCAACGTTGTCGCCTCGTCCAGCCAGACTTGGGCGATCTCGACAGCTTCGCTGACGGCGGCCCGCTCGACCGAGGAGACCGATGGGTCTCCCTCGGCTGCGATCAGCTGGCGCGCCGTGTCGTTGGCCAGCTGCCAGTGCACCGGGCCAGATGACGTCGAGAGCAGTTGTCCGAAGCGTTGCAGCGCTGCACCGAGGTCGGCGGCTCCGGCACCCCCAAACATCGCGGCGAAGGGGTCGGCTGGCGTGTCAGAACGCTTCTCTGGGTCGTCGGGATCGGGCAACCCGAAACCGAACGGGACATCGTTCACCATCTCACCGTAACCGTGGTGGACGTCCGCTGCGTCCTGAGATCGCTGCCGGCGTAACACCGGCGATACCCAGGTAGGTTCGTCTCCATGCAGTCAGCTGTTGCCATCCTCGACACCCCGCTCTCGGTAGACGCCGCGCTTGCCGCCGTCTCGCATTCGGGGGTTGGGGGCATGGTCGTCTTCGTTGGGGCCGTTCGTGACAACGATGGGCCAGAAGGGGCCGAGCAGTCGGTGCTTGCGCTGGAGTACTCCGCACATCCGAGCGCCTTGATCGAGCTCGAACGCGTGGTGGCCGCAGTCGCCGAGGCGCACCCGGCAGTGAGGTTGGCTGCCCACCACCGAACCGGATCTCTGCAGATCGGCGACCTCGCGGTCGTCGTGGCCGCCGGAGCCCCCCACCGCGACGAAGCCTTCGTGGCGGCGCGCCGCCTGATCGACGACCTCAAGGCAGAGGTGCCGATCTGGAAACACCAGAGCTTTGTCGACGGTTCTGAGGAGTGGGTCGGCCTGCCGTAGCATGGGCCTCGGCACCGAGCAGACTCGACGAAGGGTGATGGCGTGGAAGCGATGGCGTGGTGGTTGATCCCCATCGTCGCCACCCTGCTCGCCGTGATGTGGGTGAGTTGGCGCGCGCGACCCCGCCGTCCGGTCGACCCGCATCACTCACTGGCCGCCCACCGCCGCTTCACCGAGGCACTCAGCCCGCCAACTCCTCTCCCTGAGGTGACCGAGGCTGGCGACGACGACGCTGGGGTCTCGCCCCAGAACCGTCGCTCGGCCTGATCCCGTGACGCGCCGGACGCGTACGACCGCCCTCATCCTGACGTTTGTCGCTCTGGTTGCGACGATGGCTGTTGCCCTCTCCCGCCCGGTGCCCTACGTCCAGCTCTCGCCCGGCCCGGTGTACAACGCGCTCGGCGAAGACCAGGGGAAGCCGGTCGTCTCCATCTCTGGCGCGAAGACCTACCCAACGGATGGATCGCTGGCAATCACAACGGTGTACGAGACAGGGGCGCCAGGTAGTCGACTGACCCTGTCGCAGGCGCTTCGTGGATGGATCGACCCAGCCGTCGATGTCGTCCCACGCGACCTGCTCTTCCCTCCGGACGCTTTCGATGGAGAGGACCCCGGTGGCACTTTCCAACGCCAGGGCGCCGCGCAGATGGCTGAGTCGGAGCAGAGTGCGGTTGCGGCCGCGCTGACTTACGTGGGTGAGCCGGTCACCTATGAGGTGGTGATCGACGAGGTCCAGCCTGACGCGCCAGCCGATGGCGTTCTGCTTCCGGGTGATGTGCTGATCGAGATCGACGGCACGCCGGTGCCCGACTACCGCAGCGTGCAGCGGGTCATGACCGAGGTGTCACCCGGGGACGACGTCACCATCGAGGTGCGCAGAGATGACGAAGTGG
>JANLWJ010000559.1:0-7011 GCA_031364455.1 Actinomycetes bacterium
GCGGCATGAATCGCCTGGATCAGGAGCTCGGGGCCGGCGTCCTTGAGCAGAAAGCCACGCGCCCCCGCCTTCAGGGCGCCGTGCACGTACTCGTCGAGATCAAACGTGGTGATCACCACGACAGCGATCGGCGCTTTGACGTCGGGTCCAGCCAGCTTCCTGGTGGCTTCGATTCCGTCCATCTCGGGCATCCGGATGTCGAAGAGGCAGACGTCGGGGCGCAGTTTCTGGGCCAGGGCCACGGCCGCACGTCCGTCGGCAGCTTGCGCGACCACCTCGAAGTCGGGCTGCGCATCGAGGATCATCGCAAGCCCGGTACGAACGATCTCCTGGTCGTCGGCGACGAGAACACGGATCGTCATGTGAGAGAGCCCTCCTTCGGCAATATCGCCTTGACCACCCAGCCCCCGTCGGGCCGGGGACCGGCGTCGAAAGTACCCCCCAGGAGTTCAGCGCGTTCGCTCATCCCGACAAGCCCGTAGCCTGACCAACTCCGCCCCGCCGGGTGGGCATCACCATCGTCAGCGACTGTGAGTCGCACACAGTGCTCGTCGCCCTCGATGCGGACGTCGATGCAAGTGGCGTGCCGGGCATGCCGAACGGCATTGGTGATCGACTCCTGGGCCAGGCGGTAGATAGCAGCTCCAACGGAGGGCCTGAGATCGTCCAAGCTTCCCGAGATCTCCAGGGTCACCGGCGGCGAGCCGCCGGCCCCGCGAGCGAGCCGTGAGATGTCGGAGACACCGCGCTGCGGGGCAAAGTCGGCCTCCTCGCCCTGCCGGAGCGCGCCCACCATCAGACGCATCTCGGTGAGCGCGCGCGATGCTTCCTCCTCGATGATCCGTAAGGAGTCGATGGCAGCTTCCGGGTCGGTGGCTGCCACAACTCGACCAGCCTGGGCCCTGACCGCGATGGCCGAGACGTGGTGCGCCACCGTGTCGTGCAGCTCGCGCGCCAGTTGCTCCCTCTCGCGGAGCTTGATCTGATCCTTCTCATTTGCCTGGTAGCTGACCTGGATACGCACCAAGGCCCCGAGCACCGCCGGGAACAGGGCGAACACGCTCGCTGCAACTGCATCCCCCACGCCGGTGTAGTCGGCGGCGATGCCCAGGCCGTAGGCAGCCAAGACGATCGGCAGCCCCAGGACGACCTCACGTCCGCTGCCCCACCGGAGGAGCGCGTAAGGCAGAAGCAGGACGTAAACGCTCGTGTAGAGACCGACCGAGCCCGTGTCATCGACGACGGAGACGACCGACAAGACAATCAAGGCGCCGAAGACGATGGCGACCATCGCGAGCGGGTGGGCCCGACGCCACAACAGGGTCCACACGAATACCAGCGCCTCCGTGACTGCCACCGGGCGCCAGACCACATCACTGCGAAGGCTGCCTTCCAGCACAGCGGAGACCACAACCGCACCGACAAGAACCCAGTCGCGCCACACCCGCGCGGGGGCATTGGGGGAACGGGGTTCGTCCCACAGCGAGCGGAGAGCGTCTGGCATCACGACTTCACAGTAGGGGTCGCGGCCGCTCACCGGCTCGGTCAGAAGTTCTAGAGCCGTCCCGACCGATAGGCCGGGGAAACGCCACACCCACTGGCCGATGTCCGCGTGCTCATCGGAAGCGAGGCTCGAGGTGTCTTGGCGACCGCGCCGATGCAAGTTCATCCTGGAGGAGAATCACGATGTCGAGTCTGATGTATCGGTGGGGCCGGCTGGCTGCGCGTCGACCGTGGCGAGTCATCGGTGCGTGGCTGGTCGTCTCGGTGTTCGTGATCGCCGCGGCGGCAGGGTTCGGGAAGGAGCTCGAGGACTCCTTCGTCGTTCCCGGGCTCGACTCCCAACGGGCCGTCGACTTGCAGTTGTCGTCCGAATCAGAGCGAGCCGGACTCACCGCCCAGGTAGTCGTCACTCCGCTAGACAGCCGAGTTGGCTTCCCTGACTCTGGTCGCGCGCGCGCCGACCTGGAGGCACTCGAGGCGTCGGTGACGACCCTCCCGCACGTGCTCGGCACGAGCCAATCGCTTTCACCCGACGGCCGAGTGGCACTGATCCGCATCCAGTACCCCGTGGTTGAAGAGCTCGACCCGGTCGACCTGGACAACCTCAAGGCGCTTACTGCGGAGGCCCGCGACGGGTCGACACTGCAGATCGAGACGAGCGGTGACCTCTTCTTCGCCTTCGAGGAGTCGGCGACCGGCGTCGGCGAGATGCTCGGCCTGCTCGCAGCGGTTGTTATCCTGATGCTCGCCTTCGGGTCGGTGATAGCCATGGGGCTACCGATCGGAATCGCATTGATCGGGCTGGCCGTTGGCACCAGCACGCTGTCGCTCGTTACCTACTTGGTCGACATCCCTAGCTTTGCGCCGATCGTGGGCGCCATGGTCGGTCTCGGCGTTGGGATCGACTATTCGCTCTTCCTCGTGACTCGCCACCGCGAGTTCCTTGCGCGCGGTATGACTGTCGAGGAATCGGTCGGACGAGCCGTCGCCACCGCCGGCCAGTCGGTGATCTTTGCCGGAGGGGTCGTTGTCATTGCAATCCTGGGCCTGGCGGTCTCGGGTATCCCCTTCATGACCGCTGCGGGTATCGCGGTCTCGCTCATCGTGGCGGTCATGGTCACCGCCGCAGTCACCCTGCTGCCTGCCTTCCTCGGTCTTGCCGGGCACCGGGTCAACGGCCTCAGCAACAGGCGACGCAAGTTGCGCAAAGGTCAAGTTGCGGGCACCGGTTGGCAGCGCTGGGGCATGCACGTCTCCCGGCACGCGACCGTCTACCTCCTCGGGGGTACTACGCTGCTCCTGGCGCTAGCCGCACCGGCTGTGTCCTTGCGCCTGGGGTTCCCCGACGAGGGCGCACTTCCCGACAGTCGCACTGAGCGCCGTGCCTTTGACCTTCTTGCCGATGGCTTCGGCCCCGGCGTCAACGGTCCGCTAGTCATCGCGGTCGACACCTCAGCGGACTCAGGCGTGGTCGAGCCCCTGGCCATGGCTATCGAGACGGACCCAGGGATCGCCTCTGTTGCGCCGCCAGAGGTCAGCGCTGACGGTGACGTAGCCACCCTGCTCGCCTTCCCCACCACGTCGCCGCAGGACGAGGCGACCTTGGAGACCGTCAATCGGCTCCGGTCGGAAGTCTTCCCGCGCGTGCTTGCCGCTAGCTCGGCGGAAGCACACATCGGCGGTCAGACAGCAACGTGGGGGGACCTCGGCGCACGGGTCGGTGACCGGCTGCCGTTGTTCATCTCAGCGGTGGTCCTGCTGTCGTTCCTCTTGCTGACACTGGTCTTTCGCTCGGTGCTCGTACCCTTGAAGGCTGCAGTGATGAACCTACTGAGCATCGGTGCGGCGTATGGCGTGCTCGTCATGGTCTTCCAGTGGGGCTGGGGGAAGGACATCATCGGCCTGGAGGAGACCGTCCCGGTCATTGCGTTCATTCCGATGTTCATGTTCGCGATCCTCTTCGGGCTCTCGATGGACTACGAGGTATTCCTTCTCAGTCGGGTCCGTGAGGAGTACTTGAAGACCGGAGACAACCAGACCTCCGTGATCTGCGGTATCGCACGCACCGGGCGCGTGATTACTTCTGCAGCCCTGATCATGATCGCGGTGTTCTTCGGTTTCCTGCTCGGCGAGGATCCTGGAATCAAGATGATGGGTCTGGGTCTTGCCACCGCAATCTTCCTCGACGCCACTGTCGTGCGCCTGATCCTGGTCCCGGCCAGCATGAAGTTGTTGGGTGACGCCAACTGGTGGCTCCCAGGCTGGCTCGACTGGATCCTTCCGACAGTCGACTTTGAGGGCGAAGCAGGACTACCCGCGCCAACGATGGAGGCGAGCAAGACACCGGACGCCAATCACGAATCGGTGTATGTATGACAGACCAACACTGGACGAACGCGGTTGCGGTGGTCGGCCGTCTCAGGATTGACGCAGCTACCCGAACCTACGGCTTCGGATACAGCTGAACTCTCGGCAGTACCGACAGCGGTGTCCCGGTGAAGGCGTACTGAAGCTGCATCGCAGCGGACCCGGTGGTTTCGCGGTACTCCATCAAGATCGATCAACGCTGCCCGGCCGTGACGTCGGCCGTAGCCGTGATCGTCCCGGTGGCCGGATTCGCGAACGTGTCGATCAGTGTCGTCCCAGCGAGTACGAGCCGGAAGGGCTCTCCTGCCCGCGCTTCGTACGAGAACTGGTACTCCCCCGTGAACTGAGCCTGAAGGTCGCCTTCCCGACGAGCCGAGAAGTTGTCGGCCGGAACTCCCGACGCTGGTCTGAGCGTCCCCCAGTCGAAGAACGGAACACGGTCGGTCTTGGTCAACGTTGGCGATGTGAAGTCCGGCTTCGCGAAGTACGTGGCCTTAAGCCCCATACCCGCTCCGACGCTTCCCCCGCTTACTCGGTAGTACGCCTCGTAGCTCGTGTCCTTTGTCGGCACATTGAAGCTGCGGGTCGCGTTGGTCGAGCCCTTGTTCCACGTGTCGAACACCATCGGCGTCCCGGCAACCGTGATGGGCTGCGCGCTAAGTGTCCGCTTTACTCCCACAACAGCTAGGAAGCTTGTCGGCGTGGCCGTGGGCTGCCCATCAATGACTACCGATCCGACCCAGGGTCAAGTTTGAACTGACATGGTCACCGTGCGGGGCATCACATCGCGAACGACCTCGGTCGATACGCCATCGCTATCCGTCACTGTCAGGTGGATCCGGAAGAAGATATCCGGATCCGTCTCAAGGACGCGCGGAATCGTGTAGGTCAAGCTCCGGATCCCCGTGAAGGGGCCAGCCTCAGGGTGCGTATGCACATTGTGATGCAGAACGATGCTCCACTCGAATGCCGATTCGGGTAGGACGCCATCCTCGGGGTCTGTCGCACTTCCCGTAAGTGTCAGGGTGGTACCACCCGCGAACGTCGCACCAACCTTCGGCGACGTAATCATGGGCTCCGGCGGGAGATCGTTTACTACCGACAAGGCAACGGTTCGGGACGTATCACTTCCGGCGTCATTGCTGACGACAACCGAGAACCCCGCGCCGTCATCACCTGCCTGTACGTTGTCCAGCGTGTACGACGGTCCCGTCGCTCCAAGGATTTCCGTGCCATCACGGCTCCACTGGTAGGTCAACGGCTGTGTACCTAACGCGATGACGTCGAAGGTCACCGATCCGCCAAGTGCGGTCTGTGCATCTGGTGGCTCGGATGTGATCACCGGCATACTGGCTGTGGTCCCTGAATACTGAAGCTTCAGCAGTGCACCGCCTGTGCCACTGGTAGCAGGCTCGCGCTGAATCACCCACAAGGCTCCGTCTGCCCCGACCGCCATGTCGACCGGTCGGGCGAGCCCAGTCATGATGATGGGACCCACTTCACCCGTTGCGGGGTTGATGGTGCGGAGCCATCCCTGGCAGTGATCGGCGAAGAAGTACTTGCCGAGGTAAGACGAGGGGAAGGTGCTCGTGGTAGGTCGATAGGTGTCGCCACCCATGACGGCACAACCCCAAAGATCGGAGCCGTCGTCAACGTGTGGGTAGGCCAGGCGTGGGTCCTTGAAATTAGGGTTTCCGCCGTCGTATCCCTCGGCCAGAGACCACCCGAAGTTGACACCGGACTCGCCCGGCTCAAGGACGTTGACTTCTTCCCAGGTCGATGCGCCGACATCGCCGATGATCAAGCGTCCCGCTGGCTGGTCATAGGTGATCTTGAACGGATTGCGCAGCCCGTAGGCCCAAATCGCTCGGAGCCCGCCGAAAGTGACCCATAGAAGGGATTGTCGGTCGGGATCGTCCCATCAGGGTTGTAGCGCAGGACCTTGCCCAGGCGCGTACTCATGCTTTGCCCGTTGGACGACACGAACAAGTCGCCGGTCGTGACGAACAGTTTCCCGCCATCCCCGAACTCAATATCCCCGCCGTAATGCTGCGTCAACATGGTGCCGTTGATGTCATTGAGCGAGTCGAGGTGAACCAGGATCTCTTCGCTCGCAAGATTGATGGTGTTGCCTTGGATCACAAACCGACTGACGACGTTTTGGGGATAGGCGAAACCGGCCATAGGCGCGTGGGTGTACAGCAGGTAGACGTACTGCGTGGAGGCAGTGGCGAAGTCGGGAGGGAAGGCAATCGATAGCAGGCCAGCAGATCCACCTGTGGCAATGAACTGAGCCGGGTCCAACGTCAGAGCCGGGGTAGCGAGCAACTGCCCGCCTTCAATGACCCGGACTCGACCAGTCTGCTCGACCATGAAGATGCGACCGTCGGGAGCTGCACGCAGAGCGTGCGGCTGCTTGATCTACGACGCCACAACCGTCAATGCGAAGGCGTCATCAGCTACCGGCAGAGCCTGTGCGGTGCCCGGCATCACTACGCCAAGCAACGACACCACCGCCAGTACGGCGATCGCACTCAGTACCCGAGGCTTCGTCAACGTCATTACGTTTCCCCTGTTCGACAGACCTGCTCGGTTTGCAACGTATCGCCGTCACTGCGACAGCACACATGGGAGTCACGATGTTCCCGCTCTGTGCGCCCTCGGCCACGCTCGGTAGTCGCGCTACGCCCATGAGGACGACCACGATCCGCCTGGGCCGGACAAGGACCAGAATGGGCAACATGTACCGGATGCCCGAATAGGCTGCAAACAGGCCGGCATACAGATCGTGAGACCGTGGTGTGACGCACCCCGTGCTCCGAGGTGGGCGGCTCGGGCCAAGCGGCCAAGCTCCAGGGAGGTCCAGCATGAACTCGCAGGACGATCGGGTCGCCGAGTTCCAATCACTTCATACCTCTGGTTGCTTCGTGATGCCCAACCCATGGGACGTGGGTAGCGCAAGGGCACTCGAGCAGCTGCGCTTCCCAGCATTGGCAACGACCAGTGCGGGGTTCGCCTGGACACTGGGCCGCGCAGACAATCAGGTCTCGCTCGATGAATCGCTACAACATCTGGGCGCGGTAGCTGAAGGTGTCAAGGTGCCAGTGAACGCAGATTTCGAGGGTGGCTTCGCCGTGGATC
>JANLWJ010000072.1:0-3485 GCA_031364455.1 Actinomycetes bacterium
CACATGCTCGAAGGCATCAACATCAAAATCAGCCCCGAGCTCGCGATTGATCACCGATAGCACGTTGCGATTGAATGCCGCGGTGACGCCGGCCGCATCGTCGTATGCCGGCACAAGTTGATCCGGTGACTTCACGAGATCGGTGCCGAGCAAGAGCGTGTCATCGGGTTGCATGACATCAAGAAGCGTCCGCAGGAAATGTGCCCGGTGTTCTGGCTCGAAGTTGCCGATCGTGCCACCCAGAAAGGCGATGAGTCTGGATTCACTGGCCGGGATCTTGGCGAGGTGACGGTCGAAGTCAGCTACTAGGCCTCGCACGGCGACGCCCGGGTAAGCCTTGGCGAGAGCCGGACCCGCGGCCTGCAGGGCACTCTCGCTCACATCGAGGGCAACGTATTGTCGGAGGGTGCCCATGGCGGAAAGGGCATCGAGCAGCCAGCGCGTCTTCGTTGAGGAACCGGAACCGAGCTCAACCAGACTGTCGGCTTGAGCACGCTCGACGATCGACCCAACGTTTTGCTGCAGGATGGACGCCTCCGCGCGGGTCGGGTAGTACTCAGGCAGCCGAGTGATCTCCTCGAAGAGTTCACTGCCAACCTTGTCGTAGAACCATTTAGGTGGTAGCCACTTGGGAGTTGCCGTTAGCCCGCGACGCACGTCAGAGCGGAGAGCAGTAGCGAGGAACTCTTCGGGCAGGTGGTGTTCCATCCGGAAGTCATACATGAATATCTGCTTCCTCCAACGGTCGCACGTCAATGGTTGCCTGCGTTGCCACAACGACGCTGTAGTCGGGAACCTGTTGCCACCGACCGGAGGAGTCAGAAGGTTCAGATGCGACCGTGACGCCGTAGTCGTCCTGATGCGTAAACAAGGTTTCACCCACCGCCGTTGCAACGATGTGACCACCGTCATGGAGTAGCAAGTTGTAGCGCCCCGGTGAGCATCGCTGTGCCTCAAGGCTCACCGTCGCCAGCGCATGAGCGGGCGCAAGCCCGCTCACCAATGCACGCTGTACCAACAACCAGAGGAGGGCGGAGTCGGTGCGCGCAACAAGGTGAAGCAAGTCAGCTGCAGGCACATCGTCCACCAACGAATCAACGTCATGCGGCCACCGCTCGATCCGACCGTTGTGGCTGAACAGCCATCGACCGTCACTGAACGGGGCCGCTGACTCCACTCCTGGCGCCGTTCCTGACGTCGCTGATCGCACGGCGGCAACGACAGCTTCAGACGACGTGACGGCGGCCAGCTCGGACATATTCGGGTCACCCCACAAAGGAGTGTCACGGCGGTAGCGCACCGGACGCAGGGGCTCGCCGGCCCACCAACCGATGCCGAAGCCGTCAGCATTGACGGTTCCGTGCTGTTGAAGGCGGGGCTGCCAGGCTTGCCGGTCCAGACCGAACTCCGGAGCAAACAGGAGCGCCTGGAGCGTCTGGGGGCGCCCGACGTAGGCGAAGTGGCGGCACATCCTGGCTACTCCACGACGTCCCTGGCGAGGCGGAAGCCGCTGAAGATCTGACGCCGGATGGGCAAGTCCCAGTTCCGGAACGTCCCCCGGCAAGCGACCGGATCGACCGACCAAGCCCCCCCACGTAGCACCCGCAAGGAGTCGCCGAAGAAGACCTCGGAGTACTCCCGGTAGGGCCATGAGGTGAACCCCGGGTATCCCCCGAAGGTGCTCGCCGTCCACTCCCATACGTCGCCAATCATCTGGTGAACGCCGTAGGCGGATGCGCCAGCAGGGTAGGAGCCAATGGGTGCAGGCTGAAGGTAGCGCTGCCCCAGGTTGGCGTGCTCGATCGACGGTTCGTCATCACCCCAAGGGAAGCGGCGTGAGCGCCCCGTGACCGGGTCGTGTCGGGCCGCCTTCTCCCACTCTGACTCTGTGGGGAGACGCTTGCCGGCCCACCTGGCATAAGCGTCCGCCTCGAACCAGCTGACGTGCTGCACCGGCTCGTCAGCTGGTATCGGCTCGAGCACCCCAAAGCGATGCCGGGCCCAGTCTCGGCCATCACGGTGCCAGAAGAGTGGTGCGACGAGCCCGGCACTCTGCCTATGGCGCCAGCCGTCCGGGGTCCACCAACGACCGTCGTCGTACCCGCCATCATCGATGAACCGTTGAAACTGCTCGTTCGTCACCGGAAAGGTGTCGATCAAGAACGTCGGCACGTGCACGCTGTGGGCCGGCCGCTCGTTGTCCAGTGCCCAGGGCTCGGTCGAGGTACCCATCGTGAACGAGCCCGATGGCACACGTCGCTCGGCCGCGGTAGTCGACGGGTCGATCGCGGCCGGAGGAGGCCGCTGGGCCGTCAACACTGATGGGCCATCACGCAGCTGATGGGTCGCCAGCATGGTCTCGTCGTGCTGGGCCTCATGCTGAGCGATCATGCCGAAGGCAAAACCCTCGGTCACGATTCGACGCCCCTCAAGTGCCGTGCCGTCAAGGACGTCGAGGACCTTTGCTCGCACTTCGTCGACATAGACGCGCGACTCTCGCGCTGACAACAAGGGCAGGCTGCGTCGTACGCTCCGTGGGTGCTGGAACGCGTCATACATCTCGTCCATCGCCGGGTGCATCACCGGCTCACGACCCCCGACATCACGCAGTAGCCATAACTCTTCCTGATTGCCGATGTGGGCGAGATCCCAGACGATTGGGGACATGATGTCTGAGTGCTGACGAACGAGGTCGTCCTCATCCAGGGTGTCGGTGAGCAGTTCGGTGCGGGCTCTGGTGCGCTCAAGTGTCTGAGCGATCGCTTCCTTGGTCGTGGCGGTCATCAACACACCCCGACCGGCGAAGGAATCGCGGCATCGATGACGGGATATGGCATGGGGACTGCACCTGGACCAACCGCGCGCAGGTCGTCAGCCGGGCAGCGTCCGCGCTGAGTGTAGTCATCAGCGAAGCGCGCAACCCGCTCGCCAATCCAGCTCGGCGCAGCGGATCGCTCAAGTGAAGCGGTCGCAATCTCCAGCAGAGCAGTTGCCGACGTCGCTAGGTCGCGGTCGGCCAACCCGAAGCGGGCCGCGTCCAGCCAGCGACCGGCGGTTACTTCGGTTACCTCAAGCACCCGATCGGTGACGTCGGCATCCTCGATGATCGCAAAGAGAACGGCGAGGGGCACCACCCACCGGTCACCGCGTTGGGCATCGAGATAGCGAACCTCAACCGCACCGCGCGGCCGTACCGGGGGGAACAACGTGGTCAGGTGGTACTCCAGATCTGCCCAAGTGGGAGCGCGGATACCGAGGTCTTCAAAGGCCGTGATCCAGTCGGTGAAAGTGAAGTTCTTGTCGACCGCCCAAGAGCGTTGATCTGCCTTGATGCTGTGCACGATCATCACCGGCGCGTTGAGGGCATACCGCACGTACGCCTCGGTCGGGTCGGCAGTCGTCTGCCACAAAGGCACCGGCCAGGTGCGTGCTGGATCAAGTGACCACCAGATGCCCTGTCTGGCGCTGACCCAGCCCGTGTCATG
>JANLWJ010000073.1:0-15501 GCA_031364455.1 Actinomycetes bacterium
CGTCCGGCTGGCCTGCTCCAGCACCTTAGAGCGCAGCGCAACCGGCGGCGCCTCGGCGACCGAAGCCGCAAGAGCAGCAGTGGTCTCACGCATCTCGCGGACGTCGGTGGCGCAGAGGTCACAACTTTCCAGATGCTGTTCGAAAACTCCCGGCTCCGTCGAGTCGAGGGCATCGAGTGCGTATGCGGCCGCGAGCGCGTGGATGTTGTCGCTCATGCGGTCACCCCCAAACAGTCCCGGAGGCGGATCAAGCCGTCACGCATGCGCGTCTTGATGGTGCCAAGCGGCGTCCCTAGTCGTGTGGCCACCTCGGGGTAGGTGAGACCGGCGAAGTAGGCCAGCGTCACCGACTCTCGCTGCAGGTCGGTGAGCGTGCTGATGCACTCACGCACCGCCTCGGCCTCCAATCGCGCCTCAACCGCCTCAACCACCTCGTCGTGCTCGCGACCCAACGAACGTTGACCGACCCTCGCCTCACGGTCGGTCGACGACTGCGCCGACCGCACTCGGTCCACGGCGCGCCGGTGAGTCATCGTCATCACCCAGGCAAAGCCCGTACCCCGCCCGGGGTCGAAACGCGGAGCCTGCTGCCACACCTCGAGCATCACCTCTTGGGCGACTTCCTCGGCAAGCTCAACCTGTCGCAGCACCCGTCTGGCTAGGCCAAAGACAGCGGGGGCCACGGCATCGTAGAGCTCAGCGAAGGCACCGTCGTCCCCCTTGGCGACCCGGAGCAGCACCGGGTCGAGATGGCGGCGTGCCGGTGTTCCCCCTTGCTCCGGGTCCTCGGGGGTCACTGGCACAAGGTGAAGTCTGGCCCGGCAAGGCTCTGTAGCGCCAGCCATTCGCCCCACCCCCCTCGGCTCGGACCACTCTCGTCAGGGGTCATTCGGAGCCCTACGCTCGGCGGATTGGTGACAGCGGTGACTGAGCGCAGTCGATCCGCCGAGCTCTGGGAGGGTTGCTGCGGGAAGTGGAGTCATGGCGCCACTTCCCGCAGCATTCCGGCGTTGCTAGCCACGAAAGCGGCGGGACGTCAGCGCCTGGGTGGCTAGTTCGGCGTCCGGTGGGTAGCTGACCTCTTCCAGTGTCAGCCCATGCGGCGGCATCACCATGACCGCTGATGAACGCTCGACGTCGCGAAGCACCTCGCCGACCCAGGACGCCGGACGCCGGCCATCCCCCACCGCGACACAGGCGCCGACCAGCGAGCGCACCATGTTGTGGCAGAAGGCATCGGCCCGCACCGTTGCTTCAAGGAGGCCATCATCGAGCCGACTCCACTCAAATACCTCGAGCGCCCGCACGGTGCTCGCACCCTCGCGCTTCTTGCAGAACGCCACGAAGTCGTGCTCGCCGACCAGCGCGGACGCAGCGACGTTCATCGCATCAACGTCGAGCGGACGACGGTTCCATACGACGTCAGAGCGTCGGATGGGGTCAACTCCGACCGGGTCGTCGCAGATGCGGAAGACGTAACGGCGGGACGTCGCGCTGAAGCGGGCATCGAATCCCTCCGGCGCTACGCGCACACTCCTGACTCGCACGTCCTCGGGGAGCAGGCCGGACAGTCGGTACAGCGCCCGCTCTCCATTCGCCGCCCATGCACCGGCCGGTACGTCGGTATGAGCCACCTGACCGCGAGCGTGGACGCCGGCGTCGGTGCGCCCGGCGACCGTCAGCCTGGGGGCGGCGTCCAGGCGTAGCACCACGGCGAGCGCGTCATCGAGAACTCCCTCGACGGTGCGGTGCTCCGGCTGTTTGGCCCAGCCGGAGAATCCGGCACCGTCGTAGCCCAGGTCGAGGCGCAAACGCGCGAGCCCGCTCCCCCCAGGGGGAACGGGCTCGCGGTCAGACTCCGAAGCCGTCAGGACTCCTTGGAACCGTCAGCCTCGTCAGACGACGCCGACTCATCGGAAGCGTCCTCATCGGACGCGGCCTCGTCGGTCGCAATCACCTCGGTGGCCTCCACCGGCTCAGTCACCTCGTCAGTGGTAACCGTGTCGGCTTCCTCGACCACGGACTCGTCGACAGCGGTCTCCTCAGTCACGGTCTCATCGACCGCAGCCGGGGCGGCCGCTGCTTCTTTCTTGGGCTTGCTGGCGCGGGTCTTGCGCTTGCTCTCGTCCAGGCGCTCGACGAGCTCGATGACCGCCATCGGGGCGTTGTCGCCCTTGCGAGGACCGATCTTCGTGATCCGGGTGTATCCGCCCGCTCGGTTGTCGTACTGAGGTGCGATGTCGGCAAAGAGCGTGTGCACGACTCCTTTGTCCCCGATCACCGTCATCACCCGACGCCGCGAGGCGAGGTCGCCGCGCTTGGCAAAGGTGATCAGGCGCTCAGCCAGTGGGCGAACTCGCTTGGCCTTGGCCTCGGTCGTGGTGATCCGGCCGTGCTCGAAGAGCGCGGTGGCGAGGTTCGCCAGGATGAGCCGCTCGTGCGCCGGACTGCCGCCAAGACGCGGGCCCTTGGTGGGGCTTGGCATTTCTCGTTCTCCTTGCGTTCAGTCAGGCGGTGGTTAGAGCTGCTCGTCCTCGACGAAGCCCTCGTCGTCGTCGTCGTAGTTGTCGACGATCGCTGAGGGGTCGAATCCGGGGGGGCTGTCCTTCAGCGCCATACCGAGTCCGACGAGCTTGGCCTTGACCTCGTCGATCGACTTTGCACCGAAGTTACGGATGTCCATGAGGTCAGCCTCACTGCGGCTGATGAGCTCACCCACGGAGTGGATGCCTTCACGCTTGAGACAGTTGTAGGACCGGACAGTGAGGTCGAGCTCCTCGATCGGCAACGCCATGTCAGCAGCCAGTGCGGCATCAGCCGGTGATGGGCCCATGTCGATGCCCTCAGCCTCGGCGTTGAGCTCACGGAAGAGGCCAAAGAGCTCGACAAGCGTCTTGCCGGCGGAGGCCACCGAGTCACGTGGACGCATCGAAGACTTCGTCTCGACATCGATCACCAGGCGGTCGAAGTCGGTGCGCTGCTCGACACGAGTCGCCTCAACCTTGTACGAGACCTTCAGTACGGGTGAGTAGATGGAGTCAACCGGGATGCGGCCGATCTCCTGTCCAGCCTGCTTGTTGAGTTCGGCCCGTACATAGCCGCGACCGCGCTCCACGGTCAGTTCCATCTCAAGCTTGCCCTTGCCATTGAGCGTGGCGAGGACGAGCTCGGGGTTGTGCACCTCGACACCGGCCGGCGGCGCGATGTCAGCGGCCGTGACGACACCGGGGCCCTGCTTGCGTAGGTACATCACGACCGGCTCATCGTGCTCGGTGCTCACGATCAGCTCTTTGATGTTCAGGACGAGGTCGGTGACGTCCTCCTTCACACCGGGAACCGTGGTGAACTCGTGCAGCACACCATCGATGCGAATCGACGTCACTGCAGCGCCAGGGATAGACGAAAGCAGCGTGCGGCGGAGCGAGTTGCCGAGCGTGTAGCCAAACCCAGGCTCGAGCGGCTCGAGGATGAATCGCGAACGGTTCTCGTTGACAACTTCTTCGGCCAATGACGGCCGCTGTGCGATCAGCACGTGTAACTACCTCCGGGTCAGGGCGCCCACTATTTGACGCCTCGAACAGGTGCCTGGCTCGGCGGATGCCGAACCCTGCTGTCGAGCTGCTACTTGGAGTAGAGCTCGACGATCAGCTGCTCCTGCAGCTGAGAGTCGATCTGCTGCCGAACGGGCAGCGAGTGAACCAAGATGCGCATCTTCGATGGGATGACCTCGATCCACGCTGGCGCTTCGCGCTCGCCGGCCTCGGCCCGCGCGATCACGAAGGGCGTCAGCTCAACTGAGCTGGGCCGAACCTCGACGATGTCGGTGTCGGAGACACGGAACGACGGCACGTCGACCTTGCGACCGTTGACCATGATGTGGCCGTGCCGGACCAGCTGGCGTCCCATGTCACGTGACTTGGCAAAGCCGGCACGGTAGACGACGTTGTCGAGCCGCGACTCGAGGATGCGCAGCAGGTTGTCGCCGGTCTTGCCCTTCTTCTGGTTCGCCTCTTCGTAGTAACCACGGAACTGGCGCTCGAAGATGCCATACATCTGCTTGGCCTTCTGCTTCTCGCGAAGCTGCAGCAAGTACTCGCTGTCCTTGCTGCGTCCACGACCGTGCTGGCCGGGAGGGTAGGGGCGCGCCTCGAATGGGCACTTGGCGCTGTCGCACTTTGAGCCCTTGAGGTAAAGCTTCATTTTTGCGCGACGGCACTTGCGGCAGTCGGCTCCGGTGTACCTAGCCATGAAAGTTCTGCTCCTGCTTCGAAGTCTCGGGGGGGGTCAGACGCGGCGACGCTTGGACGGCCGGCAACCGTTGAACGGAACGGGGGTGACGTCCTGAATGGAGCCGACCTCAAGGCCGGCTGCCTGCAGGGCGCGAATGGCAGTCTCACGGCCGGAGCCGGGACCCTTGACGAACACGTCGACCTTACGCATGCCGTGCTCCTGTGCCCGACGGGCGGCAGCCTCGGCGGTCATCTGCGCGGCGAACGGCGTCGACTTGCGGGAGCCCTTGAATCCAACCTGGCCGGCAGACGCCCACGCGATCACCGCACCGGTCGGGTCGGTGATCGAGACGATCGTGTTGTTGAACGTGCTCTTGATGTGAGCGTGCCCGTGGGCAACGTTCTTCTTCTCTTTGCGGCGCACCTTCTTGGCGCCGCTCTTTGCCTTTGGGGGCATGTTTTTCTACTCCTGTGAGGTGATCGGTCCGCATCGTGCGCGCCTGCTGGGCAGGCTGCGGAACGTGCGGCTACTACGCGGTGACCTTCTTCTTGCCGGCTACAGCCTTGCGCGGACCCTTGCGGCTCCGAGCGTTGGTGTGCGTGCGCTGCCCACGGACGGGAAGTCCGCGGCGGTGGCGAAGGCCCTCGTAGCTGCCGATCTCGACCTTGCGGCGGATGTCGGCGGCCACCTCACGGCGGAGGTCACCCTCGATCTGGTACTTCTCCTCGATCCAGTCGCGCAGCTTGACGAGCTGCTCGTCGGTGAGGTCTGCGGAGCGCATGTTGGGGTCGACGCCGGTAGCGGCGAGCGTCTCCTTCGAGCGCGTACGGCCAATGCCGTAGATGTACGTCAGGGCGATCTCCATGCGCTTTTCGCGCGGGAGGTCAACGCCCACAAGGCGAGCCATGTTGCTCCTCTTTCACTGCCGAAGGTCTTATCGGCCGCACCGGCCCGCCTGCCGTTACCGGCGAGCGGTCTCCGGCCTTCTTCCGGAGGTGGCGTCCTGCAGGGGTCGGTGCATAAGCACTGATCCCGCAGGGGTCGGGTGCAGCCCTGAGGTGCTTGCTCTACTACTCAGGTGATGCTGATCTTCAGTTGTCCAACGCCCGGGAAGATGCGTCAGGTCAGCCTTGACGCTGCTTGTGGCGAAGGTTCTCGCAAATCACCATCACGCGACCGTGCCGGCGAATCACCTTGCACTTGTCGCAGATCGGCTTAACGCTCGGGTTAACCTTCATCGTGCGTACTCCGGGGCGTAGGTATTGGGGCGTTAGGTTCGGGGCGCCGACCTGAGGGTCGCCGCTCCACTGGAGTCGATGCGCTTACTTGTACCGGTACACGATGCGTCCACGCGTGAGGTCATAGGGGCTCAACTCCACCACTACCCGGTCCTCGGGGAGGATCCGGATGTAGTGCTGGCGCATCTTGCCGCTGATGTGCGCGAGAACCTTGTGGCCGTTGGTGAGCTCGACCCGAAACATTGCGTTGGGGAGAGACTCAACGACGGTGCCCTCAATCTCGATGGCACCTTCCTTCTTGGCCATGGTTCCTTTCGCGCCCTCACGGGCGTTCACCTCGGGGATCGGTACAGATTCTTCGAGCTACCGGCCTTGGACACCGTTCGCGCGCCAGCCCCAGCCGCGGGGCGCGACGAATCAGCGGCTTCAAGCCGACAAGCACAGGAGTCTACGGGAGATGGGGCGTCGAAGGCCAATCTGGCCCGGCGACCGCATTCTCACCCGCGCACTCTCACCCCGGTGTCCCCACCCCGAGGTTAAGCGCCGAACTACGGTAGGTGCTCCAGCGCCGGCGCATCCCTATCTTCGTGGCTCTGTCTGGCCCTCTCGGCCTTGTCGTGCGCGTAGGCCACTTGGCCACCACCCCGGTGAAGATGATCCCAGCGCCGAGCAGGCTCCAGCCGAGCAGCGCCGGCACCCCGCCGATGGCAAGGATGACCACCTGGCTGTTCACGATGATGATCAGGCCGCCGACCAGAGTCCCCATCACGTGGTGAGGCAGGCGTCCGGCCAGTCGGGCAGCGAAGGGAGCGACGATCATGCCCCCGGTGATCAGACCGAGAACGGCGAGCCATGGCATTTCGCCCTCTAGCTTGTCGGCGCCGGTGAGGAACCCGGCCGACGCCGAGAGCGCCACCACGAACTCAGCAGCATTGACACTTCCGACTACCTTGGCCGGTTTGAAGGTCGTCACGGTCATCAGTGAAGGCGTGACGACCGGTCCCCACCCGCCGCCGCCGGTTGCGTCGACGAACCCGCCCAGGGCTCCGATCGGGACCAGCCAGCGCGCCTTGTGACCGCCCCGGGGCGCCGGGATGAGCCGGTAGTTGAAACCGAATCGGACGAAGATGACGAAGCCGAAGAACAGAAGCAGGGCGGCCATCCATGCCTTGGCGGTGGCCAGGCTGAGGCCGACCAGGATCACCGCGCCCAGGAAGGCGGTGATGGCGCCTGGGATCGCAACGCGGATGAAGGTCGCCTTGTCCACGTTCCCCTGCCGCCAATGGGCGATGCCGCTGATCAGTGTGGTCGGCAGCTTGGCGGCGTGCGTGGCCGCCGACGCAGCAGCGGCGCTGACGCCCATGTAGAGAAGGATCGTCGCTGACGTGACGCCGAAGCCCATGCCGAGCGTGCCGTCCACCAACTGGGCAGCGCCGCCAGCGATGGCGAAGAGCGCGAACAACCACATGATTGACACCTTTTCCTAGTGACTTGGTGGGAAAAGTGTGCCACAGGGTTTCCTTGGATGCAATCCCGACCGTCAAACTTGGGAAATCACTTAACGTGGCGATACGGGGCCAGAGGTGGCGTCCGGCCGCCACCTTTGTGCACGTTGACCACCTCACGTGGTCATCGGGCACCACCGGAGCGCAGGGGGTCATCAGACCCAGCCGGAGAACGCGTGGGGCCGTTCAGCGACTGGCTGCGGCTGGCGTGGGGACACCGAGTGCCGTCAGGCGCTCCGCTCCCCCGTCGTGCGCGGTGAGCACCCACGGTCCGTCGGCGGTGATCGCCACGGTGTGCTCGAAGTGTGCAGACCAGCGTCCGTCGACAGTGACGACGGTCCAGTCGTCGTCGAGGGTCTTGGTGTGCCGTCCGCCGAGGTTGACCATCGGCTCGATCGCCAGCGCCATGCCCACCTCGAGCGTGGGGCCATGACCAGGCTGGCCGTAGTTGGGAACACTTGGTTCCATGTGCATGGACGTGCCGATCCCGTGGCCCACGTACTCCTCGACGATCCCGTAGTCACCCGAGGCCCGCACATGTGCCTCGACTGCATGGCCGATGTCACTGAGGCGAGCCCCGGCGCGCGTCTTGGCGATACCCCGCCACAGCGCGGTCTCGGTCACCTTCAGAAGTTCAGCCACGTCAGGGGCCGCCTCACCAACGACGATCGAGAACGCGGCGTCACCGTGCCAGCCGTCGACGACCGCGCCACAGTCGATCGAGACAACATCTCCGTCGTTGATCACACGTCGGCCGGGGATGCCGTGGACAATCTCGTCATTGACCGATGTGCAAATCACTGCGGGGAAGCCGTGGTAACCGAGAAACGACGGGGATGCGCCAGCTGATGCAATCGACTCTCGCGCGATGGCATCCAGGTCGGCGGTCGTCATGCCCGAGTGCACCGACTCACGGAGCAGCTCAAGGGTGTCAGCGACCACCAACCCGGCCGCGCGCATCCTTTCGAACTGCGACGGGTTCTTGATCTCGATCGAGCTCTTGCGACCGAACATGATCAGACCGACAGGGCGGCGAGGATACGAGCAGTTACGTCGTCGACCGATCCGACACCGTCCACCGGCCTGAGCAGTCCGCGCTCGCGGTAGTAACCCACCAACGGTTCAGTTTCGGACGCGTAGACGTCCAGACGGTGCCGGATGACGTCTTCGGTGTCATCGGCCCGCCCCTGGCCCCGAGCAAGAAGTCGAGCAAGGACGGCTTCGATATCGACAACGATCTCGACGACTGCGTCTAGCGGGATCTGGGCAGAGTCGAGGTAGTCAGCGAGCACGTCGGCTTGGCCGAGATTGCGCGGGTAGCCATCGAGCAGAAAGCCAGGAACCACATCTGAGTGGGTGAGGCGATTGGCAACCATCGCGTTGGTCACCTCGTCCGGCACCAGCTGACCGGCGTCCATGTACTGCTTGGCCTCGAGCCCGAGAGCCGTTTCCTGCCCGACATTGGCGCGAAAGATGTCGCCGGTCGAGATGTGCGGGACACCGAGCTTGGTAGCGATGACCGCGGCCTGAGTGCCCTTGCCAGCCCCCGGCGGACCGACGAGTACGAGACGCACTAGCGCAAGAACCCTTCATACGACCGCTGTTGAAGCTGGCTTTCGATCTGCTTCACGGTGTCGAGACCGACGCCGACCATGATCAAGATGGATGTCCCTCCGAAGAGGAAGTTTTGGCCCTGGCCAAAGCTCGCGAAGACAACGATCGGAATCACCGCGATGGCCGCCAGATAGACAGCACCTACTGCGGTCAGACGGGTCAGGACGTAGTCGAGGTACTCGGCCGTGGGTCGTCCAGCTCGAATACCGGGAATGAAGCCGCCGTACTTCTTCATGTTGTCGGCGATGTCGTCGGAGTTGAACGTGATCGCCACGTAGAAGTACGTGAAGAAGACGGTCAGCGCGAAGAAGAGCAGCGCGTACCAGGCACCGCTGCCGCGTACCAAGTGAGCCTGCACCCAGGTATTGATCGCCCCGGTGTTGTTGCTCAAGGTGACGAAGAGCACCGGCAGATAGAGCATCGATGACGCGAAGATGACCGGGATGACGCCGGCTTGGTTGACCTTGATCGGAATGTACGTGGACGAACCGCCGTACTGTCGGCGTCCGACCATCCGCTTGGCGTACTGCACCGGGATGCGTCGCTGCGCCTGCTCCATGAGGACCACGAAGGCGACCACGGCCAGGCCGACGACCAGAACCACAAGAATCGTCCAAGCGCCACGGCTGGCGTAGATGTTGGTGAGCTGGCCCGGGAAGCCGGCGATGATCGACGTGAAGATCATCAGCGACATGCCGTTGCCGATCCCGCGGTCGGTGATGAGCTCGCCGAGCCACATGACCATCGCGGTACCCGCAGTCATGACGGCAATCATGGTGAACGTCATCTGGATCGAGTTGTCCGGGATGATTGGTTCGGGGCAGCCCTGCAATAGCTGGCCCGAACGCGCCAGCGCAATGATGCCCGTCGCCTGCAGAATCGCCAGTCCGACGGTGAGATAGCGGGTGTACTGGGTGATCTTCGCCGTACCGGCCTGGCCTTCCTTCTTCAGGGTCTCCAGGCGAGGGATCACCACAGTGAGCAGCTGCAGGATGATGCTCGCGGTGATGTACGGCATGATCCCGAGCGCGAAGATCGACAGCTGCAGGAGCGCGCCGCCGCTGAAGAGGTTGATCAGAGCGTAGAGACTGTCTCCCTCGACCGCGTCAAGGCAAGTCTGCACTGCTGGATAGTCGACGCCAGGCGTCGGGACGAAAGCTCCGACACGATAGATCCCGATCATGGACAGCGTGAAGAGCATCTTCGTGCGCAGGTCAGGCGTACGAAACGCCTGGCCGAACACTCGCAGCATCACAGCCAGTCCTCCCCGCGGATGGTCATCTTACGGACCCTAACAGCCGTACCTGCGCACTCGGCCACGGCGCTGCAGGGTCTAGAGCTCGGTGATAGAACCGCCCGCGGCGGTGATCTTGGTCTTGGCCGTCTCGGAGAACTTGTGCGCGGTGATCTGGAGGGCAACGGTGATGTCACCGTTGCCCAAGATCTTCACCAGGCGGTCCTTACGCACAGCCCCAGCAGCGACGAGCTCGTCCACCCCGACTGCCCCGCCCTCGGGAAAGAGCGCCTCGAGCTTGGCCAAGTTGACGACCTGGAACTCGACGCGGTTACGGTTCTTGAATCCACGAAGCTTTGGGAGCCGCATGTGCAGGGGCATCTGACCGCCCTCGAAGCCAGCAGGAACCTGGTAACGGGCCTTGGTTCCCTTGGTGCCGCGGCCTGCGGTCTTCCCCTTGGAGCCCTCGCCTCGACCTACGCGGGTCTTGGCCGTCTTGGCCCCTGGTGCCGGACGCAGGTGATGAACCTTGAGCGTCATGTCAGTCAACCTCCTCAACGGTGACGAGGTGCGACACCGTGCTGACCATTCCCCGGATCTCGGGGCGATCTTCCTTGACGACGACGTCACCGATGCGCTTCAGCCCCAGGGAACGGACGGAGTTGCGCTGACTGCTGGTGCCACCGATGGTCGACTTCCGCTGCGTCACCTTGATCCGGCCCATCAGGAGTTCATCCCTGCAGCACGCGCCTTCAGCAGACCCTCGGGGGCAACGTCCTCCAGCGGCAGACCGCGGCGGGCGGCAACCTGCTCGGGCCGCTCAAGGCTCTTCAGCGCGGTGACCGTGGCATGCACGATGTTGATGGCATTCGACGAACCCAGCGACTTGCTGAGGATGTCGTGGATTCCGGCTGCCTCCAGCACGGCTCGCACCGGACCACCGGCGATGACGCCGGTACCCGGGGCGGCTGGCTTAAGCAATACGACTCCAGCGGCCTTCTCGCCCTGGACGGGGTGCGGAATAGTGCCCTGGATCCGCGGAACCTTGAAGAAGCTCTTCTTGGCCTCCTCGACGCCCTTGGCGATCGCGGCCGGGACCTCTTTGGCCTTGCCGTAGCCAACACCGACAGTGCCGTCACCGTCGCCGACGACGACCAGGGCGGTGAAGCTGAACCGACGTCCGCCCTTGACCACCTTGGCCACACGGTTGATGGCGACGACCCGCTCTACATACGGCGTCTTGTCGGCGGCCTCGCCGCGGCGACCGCGACGTTCGTTGCCACCAGCATTACTGCCGCGGCGCGAAGGTGCGCTGCTCATGTGGTTGCTTCCTCTTCTTCGGTGATCGGGATCAGAAGTTCAGTCCGGCTTCGCGGGCGCCGTCTGCTAAAGCAGCGACCCGGCCGGTGTAGCGATTGCCTCCGCGGTCGAAGACCACGGACTCGACTCCGGCAGCCTTGGCGCGCTCAGCAACCAGGGAACCGACCTTGCGGGCTTTGGCGGTCTTGTCGCCGTCTGCGACTCGTACGTCGTTCTCCATGGTCGACGCAGAGGCCAGCGTTCTGCCGGCCTCATCGTCAATGACCTGGACGAACACGTGCCGAGCGGAGCGGTTGACGACGAGCCGCGGTCGCACCGGGGTGCCTTCGACCTTCTTGCGGACCCGCAGGTGACGACGGGCGCGGGACGCCTGTCGCGCCGTGCGGCGTCCGGGCTTCGTGGACAGTGCCATGACTACTTACCAGCCTTTCCGACCTTGCGGCGGACGTGCTCACCGGCGTACCGGATGCCTTTGCCCTTGTACGGCTCGGGCTTACGAATCTTGCGGATGTTGGCCGCAACCTGTCCGACCTGCTGCTTGTCGATGCCAGCGACCGAGAACTTGGTGGGGCTCTCGACCACAAAACTGATGCCATCAGGCGGCGTTACGACGACCGAGTGGCTGTAGCCGACGGCGAACTCGAGGTTCTTGCCCCTGGCCAGGACGCGGTAGCCGACACCGACGATCTCGAGCTTCTTCTCGTAGCCATCGGTGACTCCGGTGACCATGTTGGCGACGAGGGTACGAGTCAGCCCGTGCAGCGACTTCGACAGACGCTCGTCGTCGGGACGGTTCACGACGACCTCACCGGCCTCCGAGCGCTCTACCGTCAACGGCTCGACGACGGTGTGGCTCAAGGTGCCCTTCGGGCCCTTGACCGTGACGTCCTGTCCGGCGATGGCGATGTCGACGCCAGAGGGGACGGTGATAGGCAGTTTGCCAATTCGCGACATGTCAGACCCCGCTTACCAGACGTAGGCGAGGACTTCCCCACCTACGCCCTTCTTGGTCGCCTGCTTGTCGGTCATGAGCCCCGACGACGTCGAGATAATCGCAATGCCTAGCCCGCCAAGGACGCGGGGCATCGCCGTGGCCCGTGCGTAGACGCGCAGACCGGGCTTGGAGATGCGGCGAATGCCGGCGATCGAGCGCTCACGCTGCGGACCGAACTTCAAGTCGATCACCAGCGTCTCGCCCGGGGCGCCCTCTTCGCGCTTGACGTGCCAGCTCTTGACATAGCCCTGGTCCTGCAGGATCTGTGCAATGCCCTGCTTGATCTTGCTCGAGGGCATGGCAACGTCTTCGTGGAACGCCGAGTTGGCGTTACGCAGACGCGTCAGCATGTCTGCGATCGGATCGGTCATCGTCATGATTCGTTAACTCTCTCTCGCCGCGGTTTCCGCTGCACTTGTCTTTGGGGACCTACGGCGTAGGGATGGTGGTTACCAGCTGCTCTTGGTGATGCCAGGAAGCTCGCCGCGGTGTGCCATGTTTCTGAGGCACACACGGCAGAGCCCGAACTTGCGATACACCGAGTGCGGACGACCGCACACGTTGCACCGGGTGTACCCACGCACCGCGAACTTGGGCTTGCGGGCCGCTTTGTTGACCAGCGCCTTCTTTGCCACGCTCAGTTCTCCTTGAACGGGAAGCCGAGAGCGCGCAGGAGCGCGCGTCCCTCGTCGTCGGTCTTGGCAGTGGTCACCACAGTGATGTCCATGCCGCGGACCCGGTCGATCGAGTCCTGGTCGATCTCGTGGAACATGCTCTGCTCGTTGAGCCCGAAGGTGTAGTTGCCACGTCCGTCGAACTGCTTGGGTGAGAGCCCACGGAAGTCGCGAATACGGGGCAGGGCAACCGACAGCAGTCGGTCCAGGAACTCCCACATGCGGTCACCGCGAAGGGTGGTGTGAGCCCCGATCGGCATGCCCTCGCGAAGTTTGAATTGCGCAATCGACACACGAGCCTTGGTGACCGACGGACGCTGACCGGTAATGGAGCCCAGGTCGCGAATCGCGCCTTCGATGAGCTTGGAGTCGCGGGCAGCATCGCCAACACCCATGTTCACGACAACCTTCGTGACTCCGGGAACCTGCATGATGTTGGCAAAACCGAACTCCTCACGCAGCGCAGGCACGCTCTCTTCGCGATAACGCACCTTGAGGCGCGGCACCGCCGGTGCCGCAAGCGTGCTGTCTGTGGTGGTCATCTCTAGAGTTCCTCGTTCGTGCGTTTGGCGATCCGGACCTTGGTGCCGTCTTCGTCAACTCGGTAACCAACCCGAGTGGGAACGTCCTTACCGTCGACCTTGACCACGGGCAACACGTTCGAGATGTGGATCGAAGCCTCTTGGGTGATGATCCCGCCCGTCTTGGCGCCCCGGTTGGTCTGGCCGATCTTGGTGTGCTTCTTGATCAGGTTGACGCCTTCGACGATGACGCGGTCCTGTGTCGGCATTGCAGCAATCACCTTGCCGACAGCGCCCTTGTCTTTGCCTGCGATCACCATGACGGTGTCGCCCTTCTTTACGTGCATGACTAGAGCACCTCCGGTGCGAGCGAGATGATCCGCATGAAGCGCTTGTCGCGCAGCTCGCGGCCGACCGGGCCGAAGATGCGGGTGCCGCGCGGGTCGCCACCATCTTTGATGATGACCGCGGCGTTCTCGTCGAACTTGATGTAGGAACCATCCGGGCGACGACGTTCTTTGGTGGTACGCACAACGACGGCCTTCACGACCTCGCCCTTCTTCACGTTACCGCCGGGGATAGCGTCCTTGACCGTGGCCACAATGATGTCGCCGATACCGGCGTAGCGCCGACCAGAGCCCCCGAGAACCCGGATGCACAAGATCTCCTTGGCTCCGGTGTTGTCGGCGACCTTGAGTCGCGACTCTTGCTGGATCACGTCAGCTCCTGCCTACTTGGCCTTCTCGAGGATCTCGACGAGACGCCAGTGCTTGGTCCTGCTCAGCGGACGCGTCTCCATCAGAAGAACGCGGTCGCCAACGCCGGCCGAGTTGGTCTCATCGTGTGCCTTGAGCTTGTTCGTGCGACGGACGACCTTGCCGTACAGCGGGTGCTTGACGCGGTCCTCGACCGCAACGACCACGGTCTTGTCCATCTTGTCGCTGACCACAAGGCCCTCACGGACCTTGCGCGCGGAACGATCTGCGCTGTTCATGCTCGCCTTCTGCTCGCTCATGCCACACCCTCCGGCGTTTCAACCGAGGTGATGCCGAGCTCGCGCTCACGCAACACCGTGTAGATGCGGGCAATGTCTTTACGGACAGCCAAGAGGCGTCCGTGGCTCTCCAACTGGCCGGTGGCGGCCTGGAATCGAAGGTTGAAGAGTTCCTCCTTGGCCTCCGTCAGCTTCGCGACCAGTTCTTCGGTCTCAAGGCTGCGGTACTCCGTGGCTGCGGTACCGATGGGCATCAGAGCTCACCCGCCTCACGCTTGACGAAGCGAGTCTTGATCGGCAGCTTGTGCTGCGCACGCTGCATCGCCTGTCGAGCGAGGGGCTCGGAAACTCCAGAGAGCTCAAACATCACCCGGCCTGGCTTGACGTTGGCGATCCACCACTCCGGCGAACCCTTACCCGAACCCATGCGGGTCTCTGCCGGCTTCTTGGTGAGGGGGCGGTCCGGGTAGATGTTGATCCAGACCTTCCCGCCACGCTTGATGGCGCGGGTGATGGCGATACGGGCCGCCTCGATCTGGCGGTTGGTGATGTAGCCGGGCTCCATGGCCTGGATCCCGAACTCGCCGAAGGTCACCTTGGTGCCACCCTTGGCGACGCCGCGTCGGGACGGGTGATGCTGCTTGCGGTGCTTGACCCGCCGTGGAATCAGCATGGTCTAGGCCTCCGTCGGTGTCTGGTCAGGAGCCGGGGCTGTCGCAGCCGCGGCCGGCTCGGCCGGGGCCGGCTCGGTCGCGGGAGCGGTCGCCTCGACCGGAGTCGCAGCGGCTGCCTCGGCGGCCGGAGCAGCATCGCGCTCGCGGGCGGGGCGTGGAGTCCGCGCCGGTGGGCGCGCGCCGCGCTGGCCAATACGGGCGGCAGCAGCAGCAGCCTCACGCTCGGCGCGTGAGCCAGTGACGTCACCCTTGTAGATCCACACCTTGACGCCGATGCGCCCGAAGGTGGTGCGGGCCTCGTAGAAGCCGTAGTCGATGTCGGCGCGCAGGGTGTGCAGGGGCACACGGCCTTCGCGGTAGAACTCCGTTCGAGACATCTCAGCCCCACCGAGGCGTCCACTGACCTGCACGCGAATGCCCTTGGCTCCGGCCTTCATCGCACTCTGGATGGCCTTACGCATCGCGCGGCGGAAGGACACCCGGCTAGAGAGCTGCTCGGCAAC
>JANLWJ010000092.1:0-9148 GCA_031364455.1 Actinomycetes bacterium
CGCCGGCCGGAAGAAGTACATCTGGGGCGCGAGGAACTCACCGGCAAAGATATTGCCCTCCGAGAGGCCAACCGTGCGCTCGATGTCGAGGGGTGTCCGGATTTCGCGCTGCAGCACGAGGTCGCCGAAGCCGGGGAAGAACGACTCGATGGTCGCCTGGACAGTGTCGCCGAGGTTGTTGCGCTCGGTGTCCCAGTCGCTGCCCTTGAGGTGATACGGCGCGTAGGAGACGAAGCACGACATGACGTGCTTTCCCGGAGGTGCCATGTCGGGGTCGAGGAATGACTGGAAGCACGTATCGAGATAGGGGCGTTCGCTGTACCACCCGTACTTCGAGGCGTCGTAAGCCCGCTCGAGGTACTCGATCGACGGCGCGATGCTCACGAACCCGCGGTACTGGTCGGTGCGGTCGCCGAGCGCTGGGTATCGGGGGACGCCGTCCAAAGCGAAGTTCACCTTCGCGCTGGTGCCGTTGAACTGGTAGCGATCGATGCTCTCGACCAAGTCTCCTGGCAGCTCGCGGGGGTTTACCAGCTTCGTAAAGGTCTGTCGAGGGTCAAGCGCGCTGACGACGACGTCCGCGTGGAACTCGGTGCCGTCCTGAAGAGCGACCCCGCTCGCCTGCCCATCCTTGGTGATCACATGGTCGACGTGTGACTCGAGTCGGATCTCGGCGCCGAAGGCTTCGGCGGCCCTGGCAAGCATCTGGGTGAAGCCGCCGTTGCCGCCCTTGTGGAAGGACCACGACCCAAGGTGGCCATCATGCTCACCGAGCATCATCATCAGCGAAACGAGACCGGACCCTGCCGACATCGGACCCACTTTGGTTCCGGTTGTCGAGGACGCTGCCAGGTAGCCCTTGAGGATCTCGCTCTCGAAGTAATCGTCGAGGAAGTCCGAGATGCTGCCTGTGATGAGACGGACTGCGTCGTGGATGACCTTCTTCTCAGCTGACCCGAGGTGGCCGAGCAGCCACGCGACATCGGCTGCGTCCTCGGCCGTCTTACCAAAGATGTCGGGTGGGATGCGGTCGGACAGCGGGTACATCAGCTGAAGAATGCGCCCGACGTCGTGCTCGTAGCGATCCATGGCGTCGGCGTCCCGCGTCGAGTGGCGGATGATCTCGCGAATGTTCTCGTCTCGGTCGGCGCCGAGCATCAGGTAGTCGCCGTTCTCCATAGGAGCGAACGACGTCGGCATGTAGATCGGGTTGAAGCCGTGCTTGACCAGTTCGAGCTCGCGTACGACCTCGGGTCGGACAAGGCTCAGAGCATAGGAGAACGTCGTGAAACTGAAGCCTGGGTAGAGCTCTTCGGTGATGGCAGCCCCACCGACGAGGTGGCGTTGCTCGAGGATGAGCGTCTTCATCCCGGCCTTAGCGAGGTAGGCGCCGTTGACGAGGCCGTTGTGGCCTCCGCCGACAACGATCGCGTCGTAACGGTGGGTGTCGGTCATGTCATCGACGTCTTTCGCTCGGGGTTGAAGAAGGGCATTCGAGCCACCGTCGCAGGAACGGTGGTGTACACGTGGTTGACCGTCTGCTCGACGTGGACCGTTGTGCCGATGGCGGCGAGCTCTGGGCGGACGCGCGCAATGCCTACCTGCGTTTGCATCATCGGTGAGTAGGCGTAGCTGGTGGCGTAGCCGGCGCGCTCCCCGTGGTCGTCGTACAGCATCGTCTCCCACGCTGCGGCAGGCTCGTCCTTGGGCGGGACCAAACCCGCGTCATAGAAGAGAGCCTCGAAGGCGTGCCCGTCGACCGCGAGGCCGACGGTCGCCCAGCGGGACGAGCTGGTCGCGCGCTCTTTGATGATCGCCTGCCGACCGATGAAGGGTCGCGTGTCGTCATCGATCCCCTTGAGCAGCCAACCGAGGCCGAGCTCATCAGGGGTGAACCGGTCGTGCTCGTTGTACGAGTAGCGGCTGGACGTGAACTCGACTCCGATGAGCGGAAGCCCTGCCTCGATGCGCAAGAGGTTGAGGGCTTGGTCACCGAAAGGGCGCATCCGGTGTGGCTCGCCGGCCTCAATGACGGCGTCGAGCACGGGCAGGGCGTTGTCGGCCGGAATGCGCAGCTCGAAGCCGAGGTCACCCGTGAACCCGGTGCGGCTGACGGTCACCTCGCTGCCGGCGATCTTGGTCTGGGTGTGGCCGAAGTAGCCGAGCTCGTTCACCTCCGGCGCGAGGTCGGCGATCACCGCGCGCGACCGGGGGCCTTGGACTGCGAGCATCGCGTACTGGTCGGAGACGTCCTCGATGGAGACCTCCATCGACCCGATCTGGTTCTGCAGGAAAGACAGGTTCGGCTCAGCAGCGGTGAGCAGGAACTCGTTCGTCGAGTGTCGGAAGATGACACCGTCCTCGAGCACGTACCCGGCGTCGTCGCACCAGATCGTGTACTGCGCACGCCCCGGCCGACAGGCACGGATGTCGCGGGCCAGGAGGCCGGCGAGGAAGTCTTCGGCGTCGCGGCCGGTGATCTCGAACTTGAAGAGAGGTGAGGCGTCGAAGAAGCCGACCGCGTTGCGGACGCCGAAGTACTCGTGCTTGCCGGCGATGTCGTACTGGGTTGCCGACAGGTGGCCGGCCCAGTGCGCCCACAGCTGGGTGGTGTTGAGCTCGGCAAGGCGCGGGTGAAACGGCGTGGTCTTGACCATGGGAACTCCTCCACTGCGGTGGCAGGGCGTGGCGGCTGGTGCTGCCGACGATCTGGCCACCCTAGGGATTGTTGGACAACTGTGCAATAGGTCTCTACGGTGACGGGATGGCCCGGATGACCCCTGAGGAGCGGCGCGCGGCGATCGTCGACGCAACCCTGCGGGTGATGATCCGTCAGGGGATCGCGGCAACGACGGCGCGGGACGTCGCCGCCGAGATGGGGACGTCTAGCGGGCTGATCCACCACTACTTCGCGTCGATGGACGACTTGCTGGCCGTGGCTTTCGACCGGGTTGCCTCCGATGACCTCGCCAGGACGGTTGCCGCCCTTGATGCGTCCGACGACCCGGTAGAGCGTCTGGCGATCTTCTTCGCCTTCTACAACAAAGCCGACGAGGACTGGGGGATGCAGCTCTGGCTCGACGCATGGGCAGAGGCAGCGCGGCGCCCGGCACTGCAGCAGACCTCACGCCGTTTGAACGAGGCATGGCAGGCGCTGGTCGCCGATCTGATTCGTGATGGTGCTCGCGCCGGTTTGATGACCTGCGAGGACCCCGATGCCGTCGCCTGGCGGATCATCTCCTTGCTCGACGGTCTCGCGTTGCAGGCGGTCGCCCACGCCGACCTGGTGGCTCGCGATGACGCGAACTCGTGGGCGCGCGGGTTTGCCGAGGACGAGCTTGCACTCGAGAGGGGTGTACTACGGTCGAAGGCATCCCACGGAGCTTGAGGTGAGCAGCGATGCAGGGAATGAGCACATGGTTCTGGTTCGACGGCCAGGCCGAGGAAGCCGCAAACTTTTATGTCGAGCTCTTCGGCGGCGAGGTGACCGGGATTGAACGCACGCCCGAGGGGACGCCTTTCCCCGCCGGACAGGTGATGACCGCGAGCTTCCGGATCTTCGGGCAAGACTTCAACGCGCTGAACGGTGGACCGAAGTTCCAGCACAGCTCTGCGACGTCGTTCATGGTGCCGTGTGATGACCAGGCCGAGATCGACCGACTGTGGGCCGCGCTGTCGGACGGCGGCACCGAGCAGCAGTGTGGCTGGGTGGTCGACCGCTTCGGGATCACCTGGCAGATCGTGCCGTCCGGCATGCAGGAGCTTCTCTCCGGTGGCGGCGACCCGGCAGCGGCCCAGCGGGTGTGGGAAGCGATGATGCCCATGGTCAAACTCGACATCGGTGCACTAGAGGCTGCCGCGAAGGGATGACGCGGTCTCCGCAGGACATGCAAAGGGACGGTGACCACTCGGTCGCCGTCCCTTTGAACGTTCTTAGCTGCCGGCTGCAGCCTTCTTCAGGGTTGCACCAGCGCTCACCTTGGCGGTGTGCTTGGCTGCGACCTGAATCTCAGCGCCGGTCTGCGGGTTGCGGGCGGTGCGGGCAGCGCGGAAAGCACGCTCGAAGGTCAGGAAGCCAGGGACGCTGACCTTCTCGTCCTTGGCGATCGTCTCACCAACGACCTCTGCCATCGCGGCGAGGACGCGGTCGGCGTCCGCCTTTGTGACTCCGGCGCGCTCGGAAACGGCCTGGACGAGCTCAGTGCGGTTCATGGGACTCCTCGATCTGTCACCGATTGCGGTCAATCGTCGAACGCGGTCACACTTACGCTACGACCCCGAGGCCAGTTCGGTGTGCTCGCCACGCGTGAGCAATGTCACGGATGTGGGAGGGTGGCGCATATGGGAGTCCAGGTGGAATTGCCGATCCGTGACCCATGGTTCGAGCGGCGCGAGGTTGCGCCCGGGATCACCTGGGTGCTCGAACCCAGCGTAAACGGCTTCCTCCGGTCCAATATCTGGCACATCAAGGGACGCGACAGAGACCTCGTCGTCGACACCGGCATGGGTATCTCTTCATTGCGCTCGGCCTATCCAGACCTCTTCGATGGTGACGTGCTGGCGTTCTTCACCCATGGCCACTACGACCACACCGGCGGGGCATACGAGTTCGAGCGCCGTGCCTCGCATGTGGCAGAGGCGGTGATGCTGTCCGAGCCGGAGGAAGCCACTCTCATCACCGCTGACCTTCCATCGTCCTTCGCCTCCGCGTTGGCCGCCGACTCACCGGGCGGCGTGACACCACTGTTCCTGGTTGACGCGTTACCGCATGCCGGCTACGACGTCAGTGGCTACTCCATCGCGCCGGCGCCGGTGACCGAGCCGCTGGCCGACGGTGACGTCATCGATCTCGGCGACCGGGTATTCGAGGTCATTCACCTCCCCGGTCACACTCCCGGTTCTGCTGGCCTCATCGACCGTGACTCCGGCGTCCTCTTCACCGGCGACGTCCTCTACGACGGAGAGCTGCTCGACGAGCTTCCGGAGTCGAGCATCGATGACTACATCGCCTCGATGGGCCGCCTACTCGCCTTGGACGCAACGGTTGCCTACGCCGGTCATGAACAGCCACTCAGTAGTGATGATGTGCAGCGGCTGGGCTCTGCCTATCTGGCACAGCGATCGGGCTGAGCGCCACTCGCTCGGCCACGATCGGCCGCGGCGGACAACGTGATGGTCTGTTGGGGCTATACCCCCAGCCAAATCACACGTTGTGGTCGTACCCTGGTGGGGTGAGCGACAACGACTGGCGGGACGCCCCGCTGCTTCCGGAGCAGACCGAGGACGACATCGACCGCGAGCCGAACGACAACGACGACCGGCTACGGGAAGACGTCCCTCCGCACCACGGTGACTAGCTGCTGCTGCCGTCCGGGCGCCCCAGAAGCGCGTCACGGATCTGAGTAAGCAAGTCGGTCTCGGTGGGGGCGGCCGCCTCTTCCTTGGCGTTGCGCTCGCGCAGCTTGTTCATCGGCAGCACGATCAGGAAGTAGACGGCAGCGGCGATGAGGATGAAGTTGACGAAGGCGGTCAACACGACCCCAATTCTGAAGACGGCCCCGTTGATCATGAAAGTCCCGACGGAGTCGAGATTGGGTTCACCGAACAGTGCTGCGATCAGGGGAGTGATGATCCCCGCGACAATGGATTGGATGAGAAGGACGATTGCGGCGCCGATCACGAATGCAACGGCTAGGTCGATGACGCTGCCCCGCATGATGAAATCCTTGAAGCCCTTCATGAATCCTCCTCGTAACCGGTCCCCAATCTGCGCACCGTAGCGAAGACCGACTACGGGTGCACCGCCACCGTCACCGGCCCCCGGGCTGCCGCGCCGGCGAGTGCAAGAGCTTCGTCCTCGGTCGCAGCGACCATTAGCAAGCCGTCACCGTCAGCCCATGGACCACCACTTTCTGCCTCCGGAACGGCAGTCACGGTCAGATTCGCGGCGACCAGAGTGGCGACACTGCGTTGGTCGGCAACGATGACGTCCACGACGTCACCCGGCGCGAGCATCCCGGCGACGGCGGGATCTGAGAGCCGAACGGGAACGGCGAGCTGACCGTCGGAGGGTGCTGGTTGCGCTGCCGCTGCTCCCCAACCATCGGGGGAGGACGGCTGCGCTGGAGTCTTGGTCAGAGCGGTTAGCCCAAGGATCACGGCGACAAAGGCGAGTGCCGCCGACACCACTCGCCGATGCAGAGCAATCCAGCGGCGGACGCCAGACCAGGCGTCAGACTTCGTGGCCGCAGAGCTCCCTGAGATACCGGTGGTCCGTCCAGTCATGCCCGGACGCTATGCCTGACGGAGCGCCGCCGTCGGCAATCCACAGGGGGCCGGTCGGCTCAGGAGCCAGACGACCCGGATGAACCAGATGACCCAGATGACCCACTGGAGCTCGACGACCCTGACGAGCCTCCTGACTTAGCGGAGTCGGAGCCGCTCTTGGTGGGCGACGGAGTGCTACTGCCGGAGTCCTTCGAACCGCTGCCGGACGACTCCTTCGAACCGCCACCACCGGAGTCCTTCGAACCGCCACCGGACGAACCGCTACGGCTGTCGGTGCGGTAGAAGCCGGACCCCTTGAACGTGACCCCCACCGCGTGGAACTTCTTGCGCAGGGCCCCGCCGCACGAGGGGCACACGCTGAGCGCGTCGTCAGTGATGGCCTGTACAGCCTCGAAGCTGTGGTCGCACGCGGTGCAGACGTAGGCGTAGGTGGGCACGCAGACTCCTTTGGGACGCCCCACGTCGGGCGCTGGGATGGTCGGCCGACCGCGCTGTGGTCAGCCACCTGGCACTCGCTTTGGGCGAGTGCTAAGTCTACGCCATCAGTGCTACGGCCTCGTTGTAGACCGGTGCCCGGTCGCTCCCTCTACCGTGTGGCCGTGACCTGGGCCGACCTCCGCATCGCCGCCGTTGTGGCGCTCGGCGGGGCAGCGGGGGCTCTGGCGAGGTGGGCCATATCCCTCGGTGTGCCGTGGCAGCCACCGGGAGTCCCCTGGGCGACGCTGGCCGCCAACCTCATCGGATGCATGGCGATCGGCGCACTCTTGACGCTCTGGACTGAGGGATCTCCTCCGGCGTGGTGGGTTCGTCCGCTGGTGGCGGTCGGATTCGTGGGAGGCTTCACTACGTTCTCAGCGTTTGCTGTCGAAGGTGTGCGCCTGGTGGAGGCGGGAGCGCCGGGGGTGGCCGCGATCTATGTGGCCGGCTCGGTGATCGCCGGACTCCTCCTCGTACGTGGTGCCGCAGAGGCGACCCGCTGGATGCTCCGTCCCGACCGGAGAGGTGCTTGATGACCGAGTTGAGCGGCCACGCGCTGCGGCTGACCATCATCGTTGGTGAGGACGAGGTCTTTGCCCATCGGCCGGTCTACTCCGAGCTCGTCATCTTGGCGCGTGAGTCCGGTCTCGCTGGCGCCACAGTTGTGCGCGGCATCGAGAGTTTCGGGCGACGTTCGATCGTGCACACGTCTCGAATCGTCTCGCTCTCAAACGACCTTCCCGTTGTCATCACGATCATCGATGAGGACGCCAAGATTCGCGCCTTCCTTCCGAAAGTCACGGAGATCGTCAAGGGCGGCATCGTCACGGTCGAGGACGTCGCTGTCATGCAGTACGTCGGAGCGCACGACGAGCCGGCCGGTGGGGACGACCACCACCCGACGAGCCACTAAGCAGCTCGGTGACGATCTCTGGCATTGCCCTGGTTGCGTGTGGAGCCGCTATCGGCGCCCTAACCCGTTGGTGGGTCGACGTATATGTGCAGCGTCGATGGCTCGCGGTCTTTCCGTGGGGAACGTTCGCTGTCAACGTCGTCGGATCGTTGCTGCTCGGGTTCCTGGTCGCCAGCTGGGGTACCAACAGCGCCGTTGCCAGTCTCATCGGCATCGGCTTCTGCGGCGCGCTCACCACCTTCAGCTCGTTCGCTTGGGAGTCGCACCGACTTGCCGAGGACGGTGTACGAGGCTTGGCTGCCGCAAATGTCGTAGGGATGCCGATCGTTTGCTGTGCTGCGGCCGCCATTGGCTGGTGGATCGGCTCCTGAACGTGCGCGGACGGATGGGCGGTTCAGCCTGACGCCTTGTTGACGACGTGTCGGGCGAATCCGGCTACGGCCAAGGATGTCGTGGTTGTCACGGCCAGCGTGATCGCCGCGGTGGTGGCCGGGGTCCACGAACCAGGCCGTCTAGTCACGGGTTCGATGAGATGTCCGGCGATACTGGCGCACCCGATGGCAGCGGCGACAGCGGGTGGGCCGGGGCGACCGTCCCTGGCGCTGTAGGCCGCAAACACTGCCGCCGCTGGCATGTACCACGGTGCTGCGATCCCGGCACCCCAACCCACAAGCAGGGCCTTTCGGACCGAGAACGGGGGGCTGATGCCGAACGGCTCACCGGGGATGTCGTCACGAAGGGCGACGTAGCTGCTGAATGCCGTCGATCCCGCGTAGGCCAGGGCTGCAGCGACCAGGGCTGACTGACTACGGCTGGCCGCCATGTGGTCCCTCGATCTCATGAGCTACTCGCTGATACGAAAAGTCTGGCTGGGTGCCGTTCCGAGAGCGTTACGGCGGGCTACTCGGTGTCGAGTAGCGTCCGAGGCGTGCCGGAGCCAGAGATCCTCGACGCCAGGGGACCGTCGTCCGGGCGGCGCCGGCTTCGCCACCCGCGGCTGGTCAAAGGCCGACGGTGGCCAATGGTTCTCGTGGCTATCGCCGGCGTCACCGCCTTCGCGATGATCGCTGCGACGGTGACCGCCGGGTGGTTGGTGCAGCGTCCGTTCCCTCAGACGGAGGGGACCATCTCCCTCCCCGGGCTCGATGCTGACGTTGATGTCCTTCGTGATGCACGTGGCGTCCCCACCGTCGTGGCCGACACCTCGTACGACCTCTTCTATGCGCAGGGGTTCGTCCATGCGCAGGACCGCTTCTGGGAGATGGACGTGCGGCGTCACATCACGTCTGGGCGCCTGTCGGAGATGTTCGGTGACTCGCAGGTCGAGACCGACACCTTCGTCCGAACTCTCGGTTGGCGCCAGATTGCCGAAGCCGAACTCGGCCAGCTAAACGTTGAGACCCTCGACGCGTTGGAGGCATACGCCAACGGTGTGAACGCCTACCTTGACGAACGCGGTGCCACCGAAGT
>JANLWJ010000112.1:0-3429 GCA_031364455.1 Actinomycetes bacterium
TGTTCTCCACCGGACGCGGCTCGGTCGTTGGCTCGGCAATCGCGCCGGTCATCAAAGTGTGCGCGAATCCGCACACCTACAAGCGCATGTCCGACGACATGGATGTCGATGCCGGCCGCATCCTCGAAGGCCTCGCCACGCTCGACGAAGTCGGCCGCGAGATCTACGATCTGATCATCCGCGTCGCCAACGGCGAACAGACCAAGTCAGAAGAACTCGGACACCAGGAATTCATTCTCACCTACAAGAGCTTCGAGCCGATCGGGCCGGCCTGCTTTCCGTCGGCTGCCTAAAGAAAGGCATTTACCACAGAGGACACAGATACCCTACGTGCGTAGCACGTCGGAGTACCCTTTTAGTGCGCCGAGTACACAGAGGAAAGCGAATTCTGGAATAGAGTATTTTGAAATGGCTGCTGCTGGAGGGAATTTCAGCGGCACAACGGCCCGCATTCAGCGGGCCGCTTCATTTTTCGTTCCGTACCGTGCTCGCTAGAGACGTGTTTGACAAGCAGTTTCAGAGCTCCCAAACTGCGGATAACCTTCTAATCTGCCGGGGTAAGTATGCTGGATACTGTGACTATATACAGTTATTTGACGCTTTGTAAAGCGTCTTTTAGGTGGTCTACTTCACGTTATGCCCAACGTGATTAAGTGGTTCGTTCTAGTGTTCATTGCACTTGTGTTTGTTGCCGTGAACGCCGTGGCGTTTGACAGTCGACTCGGCATCGCTTCCACAATCTCAATTGCGGTCGCTGCAAACCTGTTCGCGCTTTCCTTGGTTGTCATATGGCTCGGCTCGTATTACCAGGGTTTGAGGGATGCCGGTTTTCTTGTTTTTGGACACGCAACGTTTATGCTCTCGGTTGGCCTAGGCATCTTGGCCTTGGGTATCCATGGCCTTCTAGTCGGTGAGTGCGGTTTCCTCATTAGTGACCGGGCGATTCCGGGAATTATCAGCAAGGTAGCAGCCTGGGCGACTGAACACGGTGTTTGTCCTTGGCTATCTATGCTTTTTGTCTTATTCGGTCTATTCATGTTGTGGCCAAGTTTGCAGCTGTTCTATGGCATAACATTGCGGTCAAGAAGGACGCGCTAAGGGCAGCGCGCCTCTTACCTTTACGTTAGGTTTCAGTGACCATGGGCTACATCGAAGCAGACGATGAGTTCTTCTCCATTGTGGACAAACAAGGCCCGGCCCTGTTCTCCGCGATCAAGACCACCGCGTTCCCTGAGACATACCGGGCCATGTTCGGCTTCTGCGCAAAGACCAACAGCCTGAAGACCGCGATGTTCGACATGATCGAGTCCAACAATCCATATGCGTTCAAAGCTCTCTTCAGGTGCTACTGTGACCACTACCTCAAGTTCGTCTACCTTTTCGTGCGCTTCCTTACTGACAAAGCTGACGCTGTCGGAATTGAGTTCTTCTCGTATTGCGGCGCGATCGAAGCACGCGACTACGCGGGCGCTATCAGCATGGCTGAAAGTCTTCTTGGGAATGCGGCGGTCGCCAACGTAGAAAGGGTTCTTGCGGAGATGTACCCCCGCGCGGCGCAGCTGAGCATCCGGGAACTTGAGACCGCATCCAACCAGTTCAAGTACCGCTCAATCCTTCGCTACTTGAATCGCGAAGTTCCAGGGATGGTCGCCAAGGAGCGTCCATTTCTCGCGCAGATAGTGCCGTCTTACGCGCTCCTCTCGTCCTTTGTCCACGGAGGTCCATGGACCGACATGGACATGTACGCCTACACGAAGCCAGAGGCGCTGCAAGAATGCGAGCATGACGCCGAGGTAGTTTTCATGATGACAGCAAGTGTCTTCATGCTTACAGCAATGGCAGTTTCTCGCGAATACCCAGTGCACAATCACATCGCTGCACAGGTGAAGGCAGTCATCGGCCGCTTCGTTTCAGAGTCCAGCGACGATGAAACCTAACTTTAGTTCCAGCGGACGCGCGAAAGCGCGCCGCTGAACATGACGTTGGGCGTCAGTACATAATGAAGGGCAACTCACAAAGGAGGTCTCAACCATGAAAGCGATTCGCGTGTTCGGCAAAGGTGCTCTCCTGCTAGCAAGCAGCCTAGTGATCTCTGGCTGTATGACGAATGGTGAGGTCAAGAAGAATCTGGCCAATTTCGATGATCTCGACTACAACGTGTTCAGCGGTCAGAAGTGGGCCGAATTCCACCGCAGCCACGCGCAGGACGTCGTCGTGTATTGGCCCGATGGGCACTCCACGAAAGGACTCGAGAAGCACATTGAGGATTTGAAGGCAATGTTCGTCTGGGCACCTGATACACGGATCAAGCAACACCCGGTCGCGTTCGGTCAGGGCGAATGGACAGCCGCCATCGGCATCATGGAGGGAACATTCACCCGGCCGATGCCCATCGGCGATGGCAAAACCATCGCGCCGACCGGCAAAGCCTACAAGATCCGGATGGCGACGATCGCTCGCTGGAACAAGGACGGGACGTTTGATGAGGAACACCTGTTCTGGGACAACCAGGAGTTCATGAAGCAAATCGGCCTGGGCAAGTAACTGCCGCCCAACAAGTGGTTCCAGCCGACGGTCCTCGCGCTGCGCGCTCGGCCCGCGGCTGAACCACGGCGTTAGACATCACTGCGACCTTGCAATCATCACCGAAACTTCAGGAGGAACTTTCTCGCGCCCGTGACTCAGTTGCGGCAATGAAAGGGAGCGGAACGCTCTCCGAGCTAGAAGACCACTGGAAGGAATATTTGGGTCGACTTGAGCGCGTCTGGTTTAAGGCATTTGCGCATTACAAGAAGAGCCCCAAGTGGCAAGGGTGGCAGGCACGATTTGAGAAGGAACGAAAAGACGACCCTCTCCTTTCATACTTGCGCAACGCGCGGGGCGCCGACGAACACACCGTTTCGGAAATCGTAGAACATCAACAGTCACATATCGCAATTGTTCCGGGCGAACATGGCGGAACAATTCGTAATCTACGAATTAGCGGCGGCGTTGCTACTGCGGAAACCACGGGTACGGTTGGCGTTGTGTTCAACCCCGCGCGGATCAGGTTGCTGCCGGTAGTGAATCGAGGGGTTACCTTTGATGTCCCTGGAAAACATCAGGGCAATACGCTGGATCCTGAGAACGTCGTTTCAGTCGCGGAGGCGGGGTTGCAGTATTACGAGAAATTTCTCAATGAAGCAGATACATTCTTCGTGGATAAATAGTGACGTCTAACCTTTCATTGGTACGGGAAAATAAGGGGGAAAATAAGGGGTCAGTTCTTTACTTTATAGCTCCATCGGACTAACGTTTACACCATGTCTCGTCCGCTGCGCCTGGAATTCGCGGGAGCGCTGTATCACCTCACCGCGCGCGGGGACCGTCGCGAACGAATTTTCCTCGACGACCAGGATCGGTTACTTTTTATCGACCTGCTCGCCAAGG
>JANLWJ010000127.1:0-2876 GCA_031364455.1 Actinomycetes bacterium
GCGGGCGATGTTGGCCAGGATTCGAAAGACCCAGCTGCGAAGTGAGGAGTCGCCGCGGAACCCGTCGAGGCCCTTCAACACGGCCAGCCAGGTCTCCTGCACCGCGTCCTCGGCGCTGGCCCAGCTGCGTACGTAGAAGCGAGCGGATCGAAGCATGGCTGGCGACCAGTCGTCGACAAGCAGCGCAAACGCCTGCTCGTCGCCCTTGCGGAGCGCGTCGAGCATTTCAGCGTCGTTTGCCGTCACCTGGCTGCCCCTCTCGCGAGCAACCGTAGTCGACCGGAGGCGCACGGCTTGAGGACGTTCCAGAGTGAGCACGGACACGACTACACCAAGGCAGCGTCCTGGTGGACGTGCAACAGAGCCGGCCCGGGTGTTGCGAAGAGCTCCCGCATGGCGAGATCGAGCTGACCCGTAGTCGAGGCGCTGATGCCGACGGCACCGCAGAGCCGGGCGTAGTCGGCGAAGTCCGGGTTGACCAGGGATGTTTGCCACGCTGGACGTTGTTCAGCCAGCTGCTCCTTGGCGATCTTTCCGAGCGACCGGTTGTCGAGCAGCAGGTGTTTGATGGGGATCCCATACTTGACTGCAGTCGTGATCTCGGCGAGGTACTGGCCGAACCCACCGTCGCCGGTGACCGCAACGATGGGGCGTTGCGGGTCTGCACTCCACGCCCCAATCGCGGCTGGGTAGCCAAAGCCGATCGATCCCAGGTAGCCGGACATGAGCACTGGCTGCCCTGCCGACTCGAAGTAGCGACCGAAGGAGTATGCATGGTTACCGACGTCGACGGTGATGACGGCGTCGCTGGGAGCATGCTTGCTGAGAGCCGCGAAGACGGCGGCTGCTGGGATCCCATGGCCGAGGTCGTCATTGGCACGTCGTTGCTTCTCGGTACGCCAGAGGTCCCAGCGGGAAGCAACGTCACCGTGCTGGTCAGCTGCCTTGAGCGTGCGTCCATCCAGCTGATCGAGCACCTGCCTCAGGCTCATCGCGGCATCGCCGACGACCCCGAGCTGGACCGGGTCGAACCGGCCGATAGCGGCAACGGAGTGGTCGACTTGGATCACGGGTTTGTAGGTAGCGATGCCGGTGTGGTGGGCAAACGAGGCACCGACGACGAGTAGGAGGTCGCTCTCGTTCATCAGCCAGCTCGCCACCGGTGTCCCGGAGCGGCCGAGGACGCCGCCAGCAAGCCGATGATGATCGGGGATCAATCCCTTGGCCTGGAATGTGGTGAGGACGGGCGCTCCCAAAAGCTCGGCGAGCTCGCTCACCTCGGCAGTCGCTTGGCGGGCCCCCTCGCCAACGATCAAGACAGGTCGCCGTGCCTCGGCCAGGATTTGGGCTGCCGCAGCGACAGCCTCACTCGATGCTGGTCCCACCTTTGCGGCGCGGCCCGCCGGGCGTGCCGGCTCCGCGTCACTGGGTAGGCCCTGAACCTCGTCTGGAAGCACCAGGTGCCCAACTCCACGCGAGTCGAGAGCCCGTTTGACGGTGACGGCGGTCAGCTCGGCGGCGTCGCTACCGGTCGCGATGCGGGTGGTGGAGACCGCTACGTCCCGGAAGACGGCCCCCAGGTCGAGGTCTTGGAACGCCCCTCGTCCCAAAGCCGAGGACGGCACCTGTCCGCTGATGGCGATGACCGGCGAGCGATCCAGCTTCGCGTCGTACAGGCCGGTCAGGAGGTTCGTAGACCCGGGGCCGGCGATCGCCAAGCACGCAGCCGGACGACCGGTGAGCTTCCCGTAGGCGCTGGCAGCGAATGCAGCGGCACCCTCGTGCCGGATGCCGATGTACCGGAGGTCACCGCGCTCCTCGGCTCGCCGCAGCGCATCGGCGAATCCGAGGTTGGAGTGGCCCACCATCCCGAAGACGGTGTCGACACCCCACGCGAGCAGGGTCTCAACGATCACGTCGCTGACCGTGCGTTGCTGCGGATCGTGAGGCGGTAGCAGGACTCGGACGCTGCCCGCTTCATCTGAAACTTCGAATTTCTCGGGCGCGTCACTGAACCCCGACGGTGGCTGACCGGTGATGGGGTCGTAGTCGTACCCATGCCACGGGCAGCGGAGCAGGCCGTTCTCGATCGAGCCCTCGCCGAGTGGTCCGCCCTGGTGCGGGCATCGGTTGTCGAGCGCACCGATCAGTCCGCGACAGCGGGAGACGGCAATCGCGCGGCCGTCGACAACGACAGTGCGCACCCGCCCCTCACCATCTGGGATCTGACCAGCCGGAATCTCGTGCCAGGTCCAGTCTTCGGTGGTCACCGGACACCCGCAAACTCGACGCCGACGAGGTCTGCGACGTCGCGTCGCCAGGTGGTCAGGTCATCGGCGGTGAAGTCGGCCAGGCTCCGATGCCCGCAGGCTCGCGCCAGGATGCTCATCAGTTCGACACTGGTGGACAGGAATCGCGAGAGACGCTGCGCAGCCAAATCGACGGGGAGCCGCGCCCGTAGGTGCGGCTTCTGTGTCGCGATCCCGACGGGGCAGTTGTCGGTGTGGCAGGCGCGCATTCCGACGCAGCCGATCGCCTGAAGCGCGGAGTTCGAGACAGCGACCGCGTCGGCTCCGAGAGCCATCGCCTTGACGAAGTCAGCGGGTCGTCGGAGACCTCCGGTCGCCACAAGCGTGACTCCGCTGGCTTCTGAACGGTCGAGGTGCCGTCGGGCTCTTGCTATTGCGGCCATCGAGGGGACGCTGATGTTGTCGCGAAAGAGCTTCGGTGCTGCCCCCGTCCCGCCCCCGCGGCCATCGAGGATCACGTAGTCGACTCCGATAGCAAGAGCGGCGTCGAGATCGCGCTCGATGTGCTGGGCAGACATCTTGACGCCAACGGGCTTGCCGCTGCTGCGCTCGCGGAGGTGGCTCACC
>JANLWJ010000137.1:0-9153 GCA_031364455.1 Actinomycetes bacterium
CTGCGCCGCAACCTCACGATGACCGTCGCTGCCGTGCTAGTGATCAGCATCGCCCTGGCCCTGCTCGGGACAGCCAACCTCATCCGCCAGCAGATCAACGAGATGCAGAAGTTCTGGCTGGGCAAGGTCGAGGTCTCGCTCTTCCTCTGTCGCGACATCGACAGTGATCGAGCCACCTGCCCGGACGGCGCTATCACCGACGCCCAACGAATTCAGATTCAGCAGGACCTCATCGCGCTCCCGCAGGTGGATGAGGTCTTCTACGAGTCGAAGCAGGACGCGTACGAGCGCTTCCAGGAGCAGTTCGCCAGCTCGGAGATCGCTGACAACATCAGTGCCGACGATCTACAGGAGTCGTTCCGCGCCACGCTTGTCGACCCCGAGAAGGACTACAACATTGTTGCCAGCGCCTTTGAGGGGCGGCCCGGGGTCGAGAACGTGGTGGATATGCGGTCGTTCTTCGACACCGTCTTCAACGTGCTCAATGGCTTCCAGGTGGGAGCTCTCGGTATTGCCTTCGTCGCGCTGATTGCAACGGTGCTGTTGATCGTGGTGGTGATCCGGGTCGCGGCTTTCAGCCGTCGACGGGAGACCTCCATCATGAGACTGGTCGGAGCGTCCAACCTCTATATCCAGCTTCCCTTCCTCATCGAAGGGGCATTTGCCGGATTTGTCGGGGGTCTCCTCGCCTGTGTTGCCCTGATGTTCGGCAAGTATCTGCTGATCGACCGGCTCTTCCGGGAGTCCTTTGCCTTCAACGAGGCGAGCTGGATCGAGTGGAGCCACGTCTTCGTGACCTGCGGAATTGTCATGTCGATCGGGTTGCTCGTCTCGATTGTGGTCTCGTACCTCACGTTGCTGAAGTACCTTCGAGTGTGATGTGAAGTCCCTCGGGGCTTGATCCGATGGAAAAGGGAAGGAGGGTGTCGATCGTGCGAGCGCGTGCTGCGTTAGCCGCTGCTGTGGCGACGGCTGCCCTCCTGGCGAGCCTATTGGCCCCTGCTTCAGCCGATGACCTGATCGACAAGGCCGACCAGCTCGACCAACAGATCGACGAGACCGAGTCAGCGCTAGAAGGCGCCTCCAAGCGTCTGCAGCAGGCCGCCGCCGATCTTGATGAGGCGCAAGCTGAGCTACCGGCCGCACGAGCTGCCTACTCCGCCGCCGTCGGACGCCTCTCTAGCGCCCGCGACCGACTCGCCTTGATCCGTCAACGGCTCCGTGAGCTACGCGCCCAGCAGGAGAAGGTGCAGACCGAGATCGAGGCGGCTCAGCGTCGCATTACGCACTCGGAGACCCTCATCGCGCGGATCGTGCGGTACCAGTACCAGACGGGCGGTTACGCCGAACTGCAAGTCGTCCTGGATGCTGACTCACCCACCGACTTCGTGCAGCGCGTGATGGCTACGCAGTCGGTCACCGACTCGCAGTCGCAGATCATCGACCAGCTCAACGCCGACAAGTCCGTCCTCGCTGCGCGCGAGCAGCAGATGCAGGTGACCGAGGAAGCCATCGCCGCAACCGAGACCGAGGCGGAGAAGCAGGTCGAAGAGCTCCGGGGCTTTGCCACCGAGGCGCGGGACGCCAAGCACGAGGTCAAGTCCTTGATCGCCCAGCGGGCCAGCGCCCTGCGGGTGGCCGCGGAGGAGAAGGCCGCTGAGGAGCAGCGCCTGGCGAACCTTGAGGCGGCCCAGGAGGCCCTGGCCGCGCAGATCGCCCAGTCCGCCTCAACGGGTACGGCGACCGGGCGCTTGATCTGGCCGCTCCCGGGGTACTCAGCCGGTGGTGGCGTTGGATGGCGGGTGCACCCGGTCTACGGCTACCGCAGCTGTCACACCGGCGTCGACATCTCGGCTCCGAGTGGGACCGAGATCATCGCGGCGCGAGCTGGCGTCGTGATCCGGGTCCAGGCCGATCTCTCCGGTCCCTACGGCAACAACACGCTCATCGACCACGGGAACGGCCTGGCCACCTTCTATGCGCACCAGTCTGGCTTCGCGGTGGAACAAGGTGACCGGGTCGCCAAGGGTGAGGTAATCGGCTACGTCGGGTCGACGGGGTACTCCACTGGCTCCCACCTTCATTTCGAGGTGCACATCAACGGTGTCCCCCACGACCCGATGGGCTGGTTCGGCGGTTCCAAGACCCCCCAGTCCGAGTTCTGCCCCTAACCTGACCCTCTACTTGACGGTAAGAGCGCCCCGAATGGGGCACCGGGGTGTGCGCTGTCGATCTCCGCACGTCAGGCGCCCGTAGACTGGCCCTCATGTCTCCCTTGACCCGCCGCATCCTTGTGGCATCGGTGGCCGTGCTGGCCGTCGGCGCTTCTTATGGTGCTGGCGTCGTCACCGGTGTCGTTGGCAGCTCATCATCGACCAGCGGTGTGATCGATGCTGCCGCTGACCGGATCGAGGAGTCGGCAGCTGAACCCGTCGACCGCGCTGAGCTCGAACGGGCCGCTGTCGAAGGAATGCTCAAGTCGCTGGGTGACCGGTGGTCGGCGTACTACGACCCCAGCCAGTACGCCTCCTTCGAGGACGCCCTCGAAGGTCGCTACTCAGGAGTCGGGCTCTGGGTGCGAGCCGGACGGGCGGGCGTCGTGGTGTCCAGCGTCCAGACCGCGTCACCGGCCGCTGACGCCGGCCTGGTTCCCGGCGATGTGATCGTCTCGGTCGATGGCTGGCCGCCGTCAGGTGGCTCGGTCGGCGAGGTGGTCCAACGACTGCGCGGCCCGAGTGGCACCGATGTCTTAATCGGGGTCCTGCGCAGTGGGGTCATCTCGAACTTCGTGGTCACTCGCTCGGTGCTCACCACCTCAGACGTCACCGTCGAGCAGCTCGCCGACGGGGTCACCCGCATCGACATCAGGACGTTCACCCGGGGGGTGGGGCGCAGCGTCCGAGACGCAATGGCTGGTGACCCGGCCACCTATGCCGGGGGTGTGGTGCTCGATCTGCGTGGGAACCCAGGGGGATTGCTCGATGAGGCGGTCGAGGTGGCCTCGGCGTTCCTCGACGGCGGCCCGGTGGTGTCGTACGAGCAGCGGGACGCGCCCGATCGCGTCCTCGACGCCCTGGGGCAAGGGAACACCACTGTTCCCGTCGTCGTGCTTGTCGACGGTGGCACGGCGAGCGCGGCCGAAGTTGTCGCGGCCGCTCTGCAGGACCGCAATCGGGCTGTGGTGGTCGGGTCGCGTACCTATGGGAAGGGCTCGGTTCAGGAGCCGATGGTGCTGCCAAATGGTTCGGCGATCGAGATCACCATCGGGCGCTACCTGACCCCTGCGGGCCGCGTCATCGACGGCCGTGGCATTGAACCGGATGTACTCGTTGACGCCACGTCAACCCCCGAGGTTGCCGAGCAGCGAGCACTCGAGGTGCTGCGCGGCCTGACCGCGGCGCTTCCCTTACCGGATGAGGGATAGGCATGCCCCGCGAGAAGGGGCGAGTTCTCGTCGCCCAGAACCGTAAGGCGCGTCACGATTACCACATTGACGACACCTTTGAAGCTGGGCTCGTCCTCACCGGGACAGAGGTCAAGTCACTACGCGAGGGCCGGGCGTCGCTCGTCGACGGGTATGCGGCCGTCAAGGAAGGCGAGGTGTGGCTTCACAACGTTCACATCCCCGAGTACACGCAGGGAACATGGACGAACCACGAACCGCGTCGGGTGCGCAAGCTGCTGCTGCATCGCGACCAGATCCGCAAGCTCAATGCGAAGACGCATGAGAGCGGCCTCACGATTGTGCCGCTGGCGCTGTACTTCAAGGATGGATACGCCAAGGTCGAGATCGGCGTTGCGCGCGGAAAGAAGTCCTACGACAAGCGACACTCGTTAGCTGAGCGGGAAGCCAAGCGCGACGCCGACCGTGCCGTGGCCCGGCGGGGTCGCGACGACTGACTGGGACCGACCGACTGAGGAGCCAGATGCGGCGTCGATTTGCGGGATCAGCCGCGTTGATTGTGATGCTCGTGGCGTCGGTGCTCGCATCGCCGGCAATGGTGACTGGTGCTTGGGCATCGGCCGGTGACGGCTATATCGGTCAGTACGACGTATCGATCGAGATCAACGAGGATGGCTCGCTCGACGTCACTGAGCGCATCGACTACACGTTCACCGACGAGAGCCACGGCATATACCGGATCATCCCAAACCGCTACCCGGTCACCGAACCGTTCACCCCGGAGAGCTCTGAGACCACGATCGACCAGAGCTACGACCGAGTGGTCGCTGTCGAAGACATCGAGGTGACCAGCCCAACGCTGGCCCCGACCGACCTGGAGGTGTCGCAAGAGGGGAGCGTGCTCTCGATCCGGGTCGGCGATCCCGATGTCACGATCCGGGGTGCGCATTCGTACGTGCTCACCTATCGCGTCGAAGGCGCACTCAACTCGTTCGACGGCTACGACGAGCTTTACTGGGACGCAATCGGTACTGAGTGGTCGGTGCCGATCCGCCAGGCGACAGTTCGCGTCGACGCACCAGCGATCAGCAACGCCACGTGCTACCGGGGCTCGCTGGGAAGCGACCGTCCCTGCGAGAAGCTCGTGCGGCGGGCTACCTCCGTCGACGCGGCGGCGCAAGGTGTCGGCAGTGGGGCCGGCGTCACCGTGATCGTGGCGCTCCCACCTGGTGCCGTGGATGTGCCTGCACCGGTCTATGAGCAGCGGTGGTCGTTGCAGCGAGGTTTCGCTGTCACACCGGCCACCATTGGTGCGGCGGTTGCGCTGCTAGTCGTTGGCGCTCTGGGCGTGTTCTGGCTGGTGCGGCGTGGCCGCGACCGACGGTATGTCGGACAGATCCCCGGGCTGGCGCCGGTGGCCGGTGGGGACGCCACCGAAGAGGTTCGCCCGTTGGGTGACTCAGGCGAGGGCCCGGTGGAGTGGGCGCCCCCTGACGACCTGCGACCAGGGCTGCTGGGAACGTTGATCGACGAACAGGCCAACGTTCTGGACGTCACCGCCACGATCGTCGACCTGGCCGTCCGCGGTTACCTGCGGATCGATGAGATCCCCGACGCTGGCCTTTTCAGCAGCCGCGACTGGCAGCTCGTACAGCTTAAGGGGGGCGACACCGAGCTGCTCGACTACGAGCAGAAGCTCTTTGCCGCGCTCTTCGACGGGCACCACACGGTGCTTCTCTCCGAGCTGAAGCGGACGTTCGCCGACGACCTCTCGCGTGTGCAGGACTCGCTCTATGACGAGCTGGTGTACCGCAAGTGGTACCGGCGGCGCCCCGACTCGACCAGGAACACCTGGAGCATTATCGGCTTCATGGTGATCGCAGGGGCAATCGGCGTGACCTACCTGCTGGCTCGGTACACCGCTTTCGGGATCGCCGGGGTTGCCTTGGTAGTCGGATCCGTTGCCATCTTCTTCGCAGCGAGGGCGATGCCGGCGCGCACGGGGCAGGGGAGTGCGGTCCTGGCCCGCACCCTCGGGTTCCGGCGGTACCTCGCCACAGCGGAAGCCGGCCAGATCCGGTTCGAGGAGGGGACCGACGTCTTCTCGCGGTACCTGCCGTACGCGATCGTTTTCGGTGAGGCGGAGCGCTGGGCCAAGGTGTTCGCAGCCCTCGCCGTCGCTGGTGGCGCTGCTGCATCGATGCCGGCGGTCGGCTGGTACACCGGAGCACACGCGTTCAGCTACGGCGACTTCGGTTCATCGGTGACGGCTTTCTCGGTCAACACTTCCGGCTCGATCTCAGCGGCAGCGGCCAGTTCCAGCAGCGGGTTCTCCGGGGGCGGTGGATTCTCCGGTGGTGGTTTCGGTGGTGGTGGCGGCGGCGGTTGGTGACATCAGATCGGCGTGCGGGTGGACGCTAAGGGTCGACCCGGGCGCCGACTAGTCATTTAGTGCAGTTGCGACGGCCTGATCGGGCGGTTCTTGGGCTCGCTCGTGCGGGATGGGTGAGGCAGACCTAACCTGAGGGCATGACCGAGATGACCCGTCGTACCGCATTGACAGTTGGCGGGGCGACCGCACTCACCTTCAGCCTCGGCTTCTGGCGCCAGGCGTTCGCCAAACCGGCTGTGGTCGGTGATGGCCCCTACGGAGCCCTGGGCGCCCCTGACAAGTACGGCGTCCGGCTGCCGGCCGGGTTCAAGGCGCGGTTGATCGGCTACTCCGACGAGTTCGTCCCTGGCACGACGTTTGCCTGGGTCCGGGAGCCCGACGGTGCCGCGTGCTTCCCGACGCGTAACGGAGGCTGGATCTACGCGGCCAACTCAGAGGTCAACGGCACTGGGGGTGGAGCTGCGGCGATCGCCTTCTCGCGCGACGGCGAGATCACCGATGCCTATCGGATCCTGGGTGAGACCAAGTGGAACTGCTCGGGCGGTGCCACGCCGTGGGGCACCTGGCTCTCGGGCGAGGAGTTCCGACAGGGGTACGTCTGGGAGTGCGACCCGACCAAACCAGGACAGGGAGTGGCACGCAAACTGCTTGGGCGGTATGCCCACGAGGCGGCGGTTGTCGACCCCGCGACCGGATGGGTCTACCTCACCGAGGACGCGGGCAACGGCCGCCTCTACCGCTTCCGCCCTGAGGAGTTCGGCGACCTGTCGGCGGGCGTGCTGGAGGCGGCGAGGGTCAACAGCGCTGGGACCAGGGTCAGCTGGGTCGAGGTCAGCAGCAAGCAGCCGGAGCGCTCAGCCGACACCAGCGAGTTCAACCGAGGCGAGGGTGCCTACTTCTCCGACGGCTACGTCTACTTCACCACGACAGGTGACGACCGGGTGTGGGCGCTGAACACCACGACCGACGCCATCGAAATTGTGTATGACGCCGCTGAACTCGGTGATGCGGCACCATTGCGCGATCCCGACTGCATCACGGTGCACCAGACGTCGGGCGACATCTACGTCGGTGAGGACGCTGATGACCTGCAGCTGGTGTTGCTCGCTGACGGTGAGCGCAACCGAGTGGCTGCCCCCTTTGTCCAGCTGGTGGGTCACGGCCCTGGGGAGAAGGGCGCACCAGGTCAGGACCCGAACATCGTCACCTCATCGAGCTGGAAGCCTGGGTCGGAGATCACCGGACTTGCCTTCAGCCCCGATGGAACCCGGCTCTACATGACGTCGCAGCGTGGCCTGGACGGCGTCCATGGGATGACCTTCGAGATCACCGGGCCGTTCCGCCAGTAGCCCCAATCGTCAACACTGCGGCACCCGCCGGGGCCATGACTCCAACAGATTTCCGCAATGTTGTCGATTCGCGGAAGACTCGTTCGTCGTAGTGGTGAAAGGTCACCACATACCCAAGGAGCACCCCATGGCGCAGTACATGTATCTGATCTTCGGCGACGAGTCCGAGATGGCCAATGCAACCCAGGAAGACTGGGCGCTGATGATGAAGGCGCACAGCGAGTTCGCCGAGCAAGTCACCAAGCTTGGCGGGACGATCTCACATGGGGAGGCCCTGGCACCGTCCCCGACAGCAACGACCGTTCGTGGGCAGTCGACGGGGTCACCGTCTGTCACCGATGGGCCGTTCGCCGAGACCAAGGAGGCGCTCGGGGGGTTCTACGTCATCGACGCCAAGGATCTCGACCAGGCCATCGCCTTCGCCAAGCTGCTACCGACGAGCGGTGGCGTTGAGATTCGCCCCGTGATTGACACTTCCGGCGGGTGAGCCGACTCGCTGATGCACTTGACGACGCGTACCGCCGCGAGTGGGCCTTTGTGCTTGCCGCGACGGTACGCGTCGCCGGCAGTCTTGACGTGGCCGAGGAGTGCGTTCAGGACGCTTTCGTTGCCGCTATCGGTGCATGGAGCGAGCGGGGCGTCCCCGACAACCCAGGTGCATGGCTGACGACGACGGCTCGGCGCCGAGCACTCGATCAGTTGCGGCGGGACAGGACTCTGCGCAGCAAACTCCCGCTGCTGATTGAGCCCGATGCCAACGAGCCCGATCCCGCGGACCTCCTGGAGGACAGCGTGGTGACCGACGACCGGCTCCGACTGGTCTTCACCTGTTGCCACCCCGCGCTCTCTGCAGAGACACAGGCTGCGCTGACGCTGCGGCTGGTGTGTGGGCTCTCGACCCCGCGCATTGCACGCGCGTTCCTGGTTTCTGAGGCAACCATGGCCGCTCGGATCACCAGAGGGAAGAAGAAGATCGAAGTCGCCCGGATCCCGTTTGCGATCCCCGCGGAGTCGGAGCTACCCGAGCGACTCGACACCGTTCTCACCGTCATCCACCTGTTCTTCACCGCTGGCCACACTGCGAGTAGTGGCGATGAGCTCGTCGATGCTGAGGTTGTGGGTCGGTCGATGGACCTGGCTCGGTTGCTGCACCAGCTGCTTCCGTACGAGTCAGAGGTGCAGGGCTTGTTGGCGCTGCTGTTGCTGACCGATGTCAGAAGTCAGACGAGGGTGGACTCAAATGGAAGCCTGGTGTTGCTGAAGGACCAGAACCGATCTCGATGGGATGGGGCGCAGATCAACGAGGGGCGGTCTCTTGTGGCCCTGGCCCTGACGCGCAGACCCCCTGGCCGGTTCGCGCTTCAGGCAGCTATCGCCGCCGTACATGCTGGAGCGCCGTTGTACGAAGAGACCGACTGGGCCGAGCTTCTGGGGCTGTACGACGTTCTGCTGACCGTTTGGCCATCGCCCGTCGTTGCGCTCAACCGTGCTGTCGTGGTCGCTGAACTCCGCGGGCCGGAGGAGGGGCTTGCGATCGTCGATGCGATTGATGCCGTCGGCCAGCTGGACCGGTACGCCTATCTGCCAGCGACTCGCGCCGACCTGCTGCGGCGACTGAATCGCCGTAGCGAGGCGGCGAGGTCCTACGAGCAGGCGATCGAGCTGGTTGACAACGATGTCGAGCGGGTCTTCCTCCAGGATCGCCTCGCTGAAGTACGAGGATGACGAATGGGAAGATCAATGCTCGTTGCGCGCGGCAGGATCGTGTCGCTCGCCTGACCCGAGCACCTTCGGCGGTTGCCCCGTGCCGTGAGTGCGGCACCTCGGATGCGACGGGCGATTCGCTACAGTCGCGACCATGGGTATTGAGGACAAGTTCCGAGCGTGGGTTGATTCGCTCAGCCAGGACCACCGCGAGATTCTGAGGGTCACAAGGGAACGGGTCAGGCTTTCATCGCACTACCTCATGCCGCCCCGCCAATGCCCGGTTCCACATCACGGTATCGAAA
>JANLWJ010000149.1:0-1845 GCA_031364455.1 Actinomycetes bacterium
AGGGCGGGATCGCTGATCCCGCCAAACCGCCGCAAACTTTCCACGGCATTCACGAATGAACGCGGATGAATACCATCCATCCGCGTCAATCTGCGTGATCCGCGGGAAGGTGTTCTCGCATTCAGGCGGGATCAGCGATCCCGCCCTACAGTCGATGCGACTCGAGGTAGGGGACCGCCCACTGGCGCACAGCGGCAGAGAGGGCGCGCAAATGGGCGCGGCGATAGCCCGGGAGATGGTTGGCCCAGACCGCGGCAAATTCCACGTGGGCCTGCGCCCCGCGGTTGTATTTGAACAGTCCGGCCCCGGCGCTCAGGTGAAACAGCGTGTCCCGGGCTTCGCAGGTTTGGAAGGCGTGCAACACCAGGCGGCGGTAAAGTCCCCGTTCGACCGGGGCATCAATGTCATAGCCGAGCACGGGGGTGCACGACACGCCGTCACGGTGCACCATCCCGGCAAAGCCGCTGAGCGTGGTGTCTCCGACCCGCCGCAGACCAACGATCTCCATAAACCCCGTCGCAACCGCGATGCGGAAAAAATGCCCGGTGTAGTCGGGGTTGAACCGGGGATAGCGCTCACGATAGAGGCGTTGGAAGTGGTGCAATGCCGTTGCGTAGTCGCGATCCGTGAAATCCTTCGCCGGCACCCACGTCCATTCGCTGGCCGTGGACTTCGCCAGCTCGAGGTCGCGCTGGGCATCGCGGTGCCGGCGCCATTCGCCGGACGCGGGCCGTGGGACAATCCAAACCTGGCGGGTCGGCAGCAGGAGAAAACCCGCCTTCGCCAGTTCCGCCAGCAGGGGCGCATGAAGCGGCGCGGTCAGGGAGCGGATAATGACGGGCAGGGAGGGATCACGCCGGCAGAGCTCGGAGACCGCCGGCGCAATGTCCGCCACCGCAAGCCCGGTCCGGTAAAGATTGGTCGCGAGCAGCCAGTTGTTCAGGAAATGGCCGCCCGCCAGTCCGCCAGCGACGAGAAGGCCTTCCGCCGCGTGGGAAGCCGCGAGATAGAGCGGCTGCACCCAACGGTTCATGTGCACGAGATCGGTTTCTGCGCGCGCGTAAGGCCCGTAGGCGTTGCGCAGGCTCGTCACCCAGCTGCACTCGGCCCCGCCTGATCGGTTGGTCACCAACGGGACGATTTGATCGCCCATCGCCAGCGAGGAGATCGTCCCATCCGCGTTTCCGATCAGGCGGGTGGGCCCCAGCAGTCCACGTGTGAGGAATTCCGCCCAAGGATCGGGCGCGGAGAGCGGGGAGGATTTATCCACCGATCGGTTCTCCATTCCACTCGATGTCGGAGGTTGAGGCGGCCGGGATGCTGACGCCCGCACGGATCGCCCGTCCGGCCATTTCCGCGAGGGCCCGGAGCTGGGCACCCCAGGGAACCCCGGCCGCAGTCAGCGCGTCCTGCGACGCGTGCAAACGCCGGCGTCCATCCGCGCCCAGCCACCAGCTGGGATGACTGAGAAACAACGGCAACTGCAGCAGGCGCGGCTCCGGGAAAAAGTCCGGCGCGGGATCCATGCGCTGGCCGAGGAGGGCGGCGGCCAAGGCGGCTGGCTGCTGCACGGCAAGGTGCACGCCGCTGGTTCCACGGGGATTGCATTCGAGGGCCACGAGTCCGTCCGGCGTCTCCATGGCGTCGAAGCTGATTTGTCCGGTGAAACCCGTGGCCGCGACGATCCGCTCGGACATGAGCCGCAGCGCCGCGTGGTGCAGCGGGGAAAAATACGCGCTGGCCCCGATGCCGATCCGCCCCATCGGCTCATAGGCGACATGGAGCAGAAGTTTTCCCGCCTGGGCCACGTTGTAGGCGCATAACTCGCGGCCCTTCACGCGTGTC
>JANLWJ010000223.1:0-5621 GCA_031364455.1 Actinomycetes bacterium
GCTGACCGAGACGCCGCGCGAGGGCTGGGCAGTGCACCACGATGCTGGCGAGAGCATCGCCCTCGACCTCACTCTCACTCCTCCGCTCCGACGTCTGGGCCTGGCCAGGGACGTAGTGCGACAGGTGCAGGAAGCGCGCAAGACCTCCGGGCTCGATGTCTCGGACCGGATCACGCTGCGTTGGTCTGCCGGCGGCGAGCTGAGGGAAGCGATCATCGAGCACGGCGCCACCATCGGAGCTGAGGTGCTCGCAACGTCGGTGAGCGAGGGCGCCACGGACGAAGTGGCTGGCCCGAACGCGTTCTCCGACGAGGACTCAGGGCTGCGGTTCACCCTCGCCCGCGTCGGATCTGCGGGCTGAGCCGCCTCGGCCGGGCAGCGTGAGCCCTTGATCCCCCGAGGGGGCAGCGTTACCCACATCACCCGAATGGAGTAACCAACCACCGGGGTCGGCGAGCCGATACCCAAGCAACGGCTGTCGCACCCGCGGCCCGCCGGACGGCAGCACACGGAGGACAGCCATGGTGCAACCCATCGCCGCCACGAACTCAGCTTCGCTCCCGCAGGTACGGCTCAAGGCCAATGCCGTCGCGGTCCCCGCGCTTGCCAGCAACGTCCGTCCTGCGCTCGTCCTGGCCGAGCGGGAGAGCCGCCAGCTGATCGAGACCGCCAAGCAGCACGACATCACCATGGGCGGCATCTTCTGCGTCAGCCCGACTGGCATCCAGGTCTGGGACCGACCGTGGCTCAGCCCCGAGCAGGGCCCTGGCGAGTCAGTGCACCTCGGCTCCGTCGACTGGACCTACGACACCCCGGTCAAGCACTACGTCACCATCTACCGGGCGATGGTGACCGAGAACGGTATCGGCGCTGGTGAGACCACCCTCTCTGTCCTGACGAAGGTTCTGGGCCTGACCGGTATCCCGATCGACGGGGCGCGCATCTCGATGCCGGCGCCGCCGCCGCGTGACCCGTTCCGCCGTCGCATCTGAGCAGCACCCACAGACAACCGAAGACCCCGGCCGACTGGCCGGGGTCTTCGTCTGCGTTCAGGGGGTCGCGATCCCCACTACGGACGTGGAGTAGCAGGTGGGGAGGGTGGGGAAATCGGTGGGCCAGCCGGTGGCGCACTCTGGACTGGACGCGGCGGCTGCACCGGAGCCTGGGCCGGCGGCTGGACTGGTGGCTGCTGGGGCTGGACTGGTGGTTGGGCTGGTGGCTGGGCTTGGGGCGGCGCCGCGGGGGGCGCTGGGGGGCGCTGCACCGGAGGCTGCTGAGGCTGCGCCGGAGCCTGCTGGGGCGTGGGAGGAACCGCACTAGAGGCAGGGCGTGGCGGTGGCGCGGCTTGCGCTGCCGGGGCTGGTGGGGTGGCCTGCGCGCCAGCACTCTCGTTCCGGGAGGTGAGTTCGCGCAGCTGCTGCTCCAGGTACGACTTCAGCCTGGTCCGGTACTCGCGCTCGAAGGAGCGAAGCTCGTCGACCTGCTTCTCGAGCGCCGAACGCTCGCCGGCGAGTCCGGCCATCGTCGCCTGGTGCTTGGCGGCGGCATCACGCTCGGCGTTGTCAGCCTTGCTCCGGGCGGTGGCCAGCATGGTGTCGGCCTCAGAGCGCGCCGAAGCCACGACGTCATCAGCGGTACGTTCGGCCGCAGCGAGCACGCGTGCTGCCTGCTCAGCGCCAGACGACGGCGCGGCAGCAGCGACCGGGGCAGCGACCGGCGCAGCGACAGCCGCGGCCACTGGAGCCGCACCAGCGGCAGGGCGGGTCGCCAGCTGGGCACGCAGCGAGTCATTGTCGGCGGTGAGCCGAGTCAGCTCGGCAGCGACCTGGTCGAGGAAAGCATCAACCTCGTCCTCGTCATATCCGGCCTTGCGCTTGGTGGACGTCTGGAAGACCACGTTGTTGACGTCGTCGGCAGTCAGCGGCATCAGTTCTCCTCAGGCTTGCAGATCACACAGAACACTAGCGCCACATCCGTCACAGGCACTACTGGCGTCTCGGAGGGCTCTCACACCCGAGCCGCGAACCCGTTGACCACAGCGATCAACACCTGGGTACCGATGAAGAGTACGAGGATGGCCAAGTCGAAGGCGACCGCCCCGATCCGAATCGGCGGGATGAACCTGCGCAATGCCTTTAGGGGTGGATCAGTGACGGTGAAGACCGCCTCGAAGAGCACCAGGACCAGGCCATTCGGCCGAAAGTCGCGGGCGAAGATCTGCAACAGGTCGATCACGACCCGTGCGATCAGGGTGAGCAGAAAGAGCCATAGGGCAAGGAGAAGAACTTCAAAGACGATGGCCATGGCGCAGCGAGGTCAGCTCTGGTTGAAGAAACCGCCTTGAGCCATCTGGGCCTTCTCTTCGGCGGTCACCACCACGTCGGCCGGCGATAGGAGGAAGACCTTCTGCGTCACGCGCTCGAGGGTCCCGTGTAGCCCGAAGGACAGGCCGGCAGCGAAGTCAACGATCCGCTTGGCATCTCCGTCGTCCATCTCGCTGAGGTTCATGATGACGGGGGTTCCGTCGCGGAACTGCTCGCCGATCGCTCTCGCGTCGTTGTACGTCCGTGGGTGGAGCGTGGTGATGCGAGACGTCGAGGCCGGCGGAGCGACAGCAGTACGCGTCGGAACTGGCGCGGAGGATGCCGGCCGGCTCGAGGCCGGCTCATCATCACGCACCGCGTGCAACTGGCGAGTGCGCTCGTCGTACTCGCGCTGGTCATGTTGGCGGTCGTAGCCCTCGTACTCGTCGTACTGGTCCTCGTTCTCGACCAATCCGAGATAGACAGCCATCTTGCGCATTGCGCCGGCCATACGTCCGACCCCTTCGTCTCAGAGTGACTCGGTCCTATCGGGGACACGAGCCGTGCACCAAACGCTACCTGACAGGAGCCCGGTACCCGAGGACCGCGCTCCCGAGTCGCACTTGTGTCGCGCCGTGTCGGATCGCAGCCTCGAGGTCACCACTCATCCCCGCCGAGACGACATCGGCTTCCGGGTAGTCCCGGCGTACCTCGCTGGCGACCTCAGCCAGCCGGGCAAACGCGGCGTCGGGGTCCGCATCGAGCGGGGCAACAGCCATCACCCCGCCCAGGGTCAAGCGGGGTGCAACGGCGATCGCGGCGGCAATCTCGGCCACCTGCCCGGGCTGGGCACCGCCCCGGCCCGGCTCGTCGTCGAGGCAGACCTGCACCAGGCAGCGGAGCCGATGGTCGGGGGGCCGGAGCGCAGCGGCTGCGCGGCTCAGTGCCCCGGCGAGTTTGAGACGGTCCACAGACTCGACGACGTCGGCGTACCCGGCGACCGAGCGCGCCTTGTTCGTCTGCAGCTGACCGATGAAATGCCAGACCAGCCCGGAGCCCGTCAATGCTGCCGCCTTCGGCTCTGCCTCCTGGTCGCGGTTCTCGCCAACGTGCCGGACACCAAGGTCGACGAGCACAGCGACGTCGTCGGCAGGGAAGGTCTTGGTGACCACCACCAGATCAACCGAACCAGCATCACGGCCGGCCGCCAGCTCTGCTGCAGCAATGCGATCGCGGGCAGCCGTCAGACCAGCTGCGATCGCGTGTCGCCTCGACTCGGTGACCACGCGCTACTTCAGGAAGTCAGGAACATCCAGGTCGTCACCGGTCGAGTCATCGAAGACGATGGTGCGCGGGGCCTTTCGTTCCGGCAGCTCGATGTACCGGTCGTCGCCCGCATCTGCGGCGCCATCGGCGGTGCTCGCCGCATCGGCGCTGGCTTCGACGGCAGAGGCCGACGCAAGCTCAGGGATGACGACTTCATCGGTCTTGCGTGTCGCAACTCTGGGCTTGCCGGGCTGCCCGCCGTCGAACCCCGCCGCAATGACCGTGACCCGAACCTCGTCGCCGAGGGCATCGTCGATCACCGCACCGAAGATGATGTTCGCCTCTGGATGAGCAGACTCGGCCACCATCCGGGCAGCCTCGTTGATCTCGAAGAGTCCGAGGTCTGAGCCGCCGGAGACCGAGAGCAGGACGCCGCGTGCCCCGTCGATCGAGGCCTCGAGAAGGGGGCTGGAGATCGCGGTCTCAGCAGCTGCGATCGCGCGGTCGTCACCGCGCGCGTTTCCGATACCCATCAACGCGGTGCCGGCGCCCTGCATGACGGACTTGACATCAGCAAAGTCGAGGTTGATCAATCCGGGGGTGGTGATGAGGTCGGTGATCCCCTGAACCCCTGACATCAACACGTGGTCAGCTGACTTGAAGGCATCGAGAACGCTGACGGCTCGATCGCTGATCGACAGCAGGCGATCGTTCGGAATCACGATGAGGGTGTCGACCTCGGCACGCAGCTCCTCAATGCCGGTATCGGCCTGCTGCGCGCGACGACGCCCCTCGAAGCCGAAGGGCCGGGTGATCACACCGATCGTCAGAGCGCCGATGGCGCGGGCTACCTCAGCGACGATGGGTGCGCCGCCAGTTCCTGTTCCGCCACCTTCGCCGGCCGTAACGAAGACCATGTCGGCGCCCTTGAGCACCTCTTCGATCTCGGTGCGATGGTCTTCAGAAGCGCGGCGTCCGACCTCGGGGTCAGCACCTGCGCCGAGCCCACGGGTGAGCTCACGGCCGATGTCGAGCTTGACGTCGGCGTCGCTCATCAACAGTGCCTGGGCGTCGGTGTTGATCGCGATGAACTCGACCCCTTTGAGGCCGACCTCGATCATCCGGTTGATGGCGTTGACACCACCACCACCAATGCCAACCACCTTGATCACCGCCAAGTAGTTCTGCGGAGCAGCCATGGTCGTGTGATGCCTCTCTCGTCGAGTCCGCGGGGCGGACGACTCCAACTCTCACCCTCTAGTAGACATCCACCGTTATGTCAACTTCAGGGATGCGGAGCAACGTACGGGAGGGTGCCGCGATCGTCAACCTCGCGGCGTGTCGGTGAGACGCTCAGCACACCTCATCGCAGCGCAACGTACAAGCATCACCAATGCAGCACGCCCCCATCACCGCAACGCCGGAGCCTCCGGTGCGGTCACATCTACGACGGTGAAGGAAGTCCCCCACCCGGGACGCTTACGAAGAGCTGTGACGACGGTGGACTTCTCCTCCCCCGACCCTGGAGGTCCCCACTCGACGACGACCCCATCGGCGAAGGTCAGTCGGACAGTGCGCACACTGTCGGCGCTGACCGTGGCAACGAGGCGCTGCAGAGATCGCGGAAGGCTGACAGCGACATCGAACGCGGCGCTCTCGACGTCGCCGGCGCTCGCTGAGTAGGAGTCACCGACCTGTGCGGTTCCCCCGGCGATCGTCGGTAGCTGCGGAAGGTCGTCGGGAGGCTGGTCCTGCTCTCGGTAGATCGAGCCGTCGGATCCGACGAGGCCGGAACCACCGGTGCTGTCTACATATCCGACCGGCCGCCTTTCCCGCACCACGATCCTCACGCGGTCCGGCCAGTCGCGCACGACGCGCGCAGCGGCGACCGCGTCCAGCGACTCAACGCGTGACTCGATCTGATCGACAGGGAGGACCAACAGGGGGGTGCTCTCTGACAGCTGCGCTGCGGCGATCACTTCGTCGGCAGACACCTGGCTGTTGCCGAGCACATCGATGTGTTCGACCCGAAAGACCGGCGCATACCGGAGA
>JANLWJ010000316.1:0-2169 GCA_031364455.1 Actinomycetes bacterium
CGCCGGCATCCACCGCGAGTAGTTATGGTTGTGACCCGCGAGGAGGATGTCCACCCCTTGACGGTATGCCAGCCGATAGAGCGGAGCCGTTCGGCGAAGTTCGTAGGCTTGGGTCCAGTCAGCCTTCTGGTACTTGAGCCAGTCCCATCGGGGGTGGTGCCAGACCGCGATCGTGCACTGGGAACTGTTCTGCTCCAGGTCAGTCTTCATCCACTCGTACTGCGCCGAGCCGGGTCGACATTCTGTGCCGCCTGCTCCGCACAGGGTGGAATCGAGCGTGACCACATGCCAGCTGTTGGCAAGGTCATACGAGTACCAAGGTCCGGGGGCCAAGTCTCCGAAGTACTTGAAGTAGCCCTCCGCCCCTTCCGTCCCCCAGTCGTGGTTTCCCGCGCTGGGTGCAGTGATGGGCAGAAGTTGCCCCCAGTAGACGTCATAGTTCTCGATGTAGTTCTGATACTCCCCGTACTCGTACTGGATATCGCCCAGGAGCAGCAGCTTGTCGTACCCTCCGTCCGCGATCGTGTTGGCCACGTCGTCGTACTGGCAGACACTCTGGTTGTTGGCTGGCAGGTTCTTGCACGCAATGTCGCCAACGGCAGCCACTCGGACAGGATTGCTGCTTGCCGACAGCGCGCTTCCCCCAGAGGCCGGTATGAGTACCAGTAGGGCGCTCATAGCCCCTACCAAAGACACGATCACCATGCGCTGCTTCATGACCGTGAGGCTAGGTTGCAGACAGCGACCGTGCAACAGGTTCATCGAGATTCAGCGAACTCCGCAGACAAAGGACGCGGACTAGCCCGTTGGGATCTGACGCAGAGCCATCTCGCTCCATAGGCTGGTAGTCACGATCAGGAGCGAGGGATCGTAGGTATAGATATGACCTTTTACCATCGTGGAAACCGGGATCTCCAAGACCAGTACGACACGCGCCGACTCGCGGACCGCCTCGAGGACCTACTGGTGAGCGACACAATCGGCCCCTCGGACGCGGCCTTCATCAGTGAGGTCGACCACTTCTTCCTCTCCACGGTGAGCCCGGAGGGAGTGCCGACTGTTGGCTACAAGGGCGGCGCAGCTGGCTTCGTGAGGGTGCTGGACGAGCGCACGCTGGCATTTCCCAACTACAACGGCAACGGCATGTATATCGCCATGGGCAATGTCCTTGAGAATGGCATGGTCGGGATGCTGTTCATCAACTGGTCGAAAGGACACCGGCTCCGGCTACACGGATCTGCCTCCATCGACCACGAGGACCCGCTGCTGCCCGAGTATCCGGAGGCACAGTTCGTGGTGCGCGTCCATACAACGGCACTCTGGCCCAACTGTCCCCGATACGTGCACCGCATGGAACCCAAGGAACGCTCGACCTTCGTGCCGAAGGATGGTCAGCGCACACCGGTGCCAGCCTGGAAGAAGTCGGACTGGGCAGTAGATGTCTTGCCCGAGGGCGACCCGGCACTAGACCCCGAAGCTCCGGTCGTCTGACCTCAGCGGTCGTCATCCTATCTCGATTGTTGCCGCAGATGCTGGAGTCGAGTGCGATACGTCAGAGCTCGCACTCGAAGAAGCGCATGTGCGGGCGCTACGCCACTCAGGTCAGCAGCCGCCAGAGAACCCGCTACGCCGCAAGGACCGGCCGTTGGTGACTGACTTGCCACTGCTCAGATCGAATCCGCGCTGCCAGTCGGAAATGAAGACCGTCTTGTTCATCTCCCGGTTCTGGTCACCCACGAGACTTAGCCGCATCGTCAGCGGAACGTCAGACACGGCTGCCCGGCTACGAACCGAGCCGATCGCATCTCCGTTGTAGAACCACGTGATGTGACCGCGTGCGACCTCCACCGCGAACGCGAGAGCCTTGGCCTCCGGGGACGCGATCTGTCGCTGCGCCCGCCACTGGCGTTGGCCGTTCCGGGCGCCGATGGTCACGCGCTCAGACCCCACCTTCACGCTGGCAACCGTGATGTTGCGGGCCCCGCAGTTGTAGTCCGCGGCACGGCTGGGGACGAGCTCGATTCTGGCCGTGTAGTTGTTGGCACCAGTTTCGAGGCGCTTCAAACGCATCTTCGCTTCCCAACGGCCGTACGCCCGCGCGTTGTTCTGGAGTGTCGCGGACGTCGTACCGAAGTCGCCACGTCCAGACCAGAGGCGTTGACTGTCGAG
>JANLWJ010000334.1:0-3488 GCA_031364455.1 Actinomycetes bacterium
GCCGGCACGGTCAAAATACCGGTGATGTAGGCCCCGATACCAAAGAATGCCGCGATCCCCAAATGCAACAAACCGGTGTAGCCGACAACCACATTCAGGCCTAGCGCCAAAATCGAGTAGATGAAAATGGTCGTGAGCTGCTGCCCGATCGACATTCCAGTGACGTCAAACAACCAATTCTCTGGCAGAACCAGCAGCGGATACGCAACGGCCAAGGCCGCCTCGGAGGCGATCGTCCTGGCGCTGGCCAACGGCTTCAAGGGCACCGCAGCCACCGCCAACATTGTGGTCGTCCCCGCGATCCTCACTCCTGCCATGCGTGAGAAGAACCCCGACAAGGACTGGGGGGTCTTCGTCCCGGCCGAGGAGATCGCCGACGCCCTGGTGTACCTCTCCTCCCCTGCTGGCGCAAAGATGAACGGACAACGCATCCGCCTCTACTCCGGAGGGCCTTCGTGAGCCAGCCCGACGCCCACCCGAGGGGCTTCGCCAGCGACAACTACGCCGGCGTCCACCCTGACGTTCTCGCCAAGATGGCCGAGGTCAACGTCGGACACGTCGTGGCCTACGGAGAAGACCCTTACACCGAAGCAGCAGTCGAGCGTTTCCGCTCGTTGCTCGGTGAGCAGGTCGAGGTGTTCTTCGTCTTCAACGGGACCGGTGCCAACGTCACCGCACTTCAGTCGCTGCTGCGGCCGTGGGAGAACGTCATCTGCAGCCAGAACGCGCACATCAACTGGGACGAGTGCGGTGCACCTGAGCGTTTTCTCGGCAGCAAGCTCTGGGACATACCGACTCCCGATGGCAAACTGACCCCCGAGATGATCCGCGATGCCTACATCGGACGCGGCGATGTTCACCACGTCCAGCCAAGGGTCGTCGCCATCACGCAGTCGACCGAGGTGGGAACGCTCTACTCCGTCGATGAGGTCAAGGCGATTGCCGACACCGCCCACGAGCTCGACATGTACCTGCACATGGACGGTGCCCGTATCTGCAACGCCGCCGTCTCCCTCGGAGTGGAGATCCGCGAGACCACTGTAGATGCCGGTGTCGACGTCCTCTCGTTCGGCGGCACGAAGAACGGCCTCATGGGTGGCGAGGCCGTCGTCTTCTTCCGCCCCGAGCTGGCTGAGAACACCCCCTTCATCCGCAAGCAAGGAATGCAGCTGTCGAGCAAGATGCGCTTCATCTCGGCGCAATTCCTGGCGCTCTTCGAGAACGACCTCTGGCGCCACAACGCCGCGCACGCCAACGCCATGGCTCAGCGCCTGCACGATGCCGTCGTCGACATCCCCGGCGTGACGATCACCCAGAAGGTGCGGGCGAACGGCGTCTTCGCGATCCTGCCTCAGCCGGCGATCGCCAAGCTGCAGGAGGCCTACCCCTTCTACGCCTGGGATGAGGCCCGCAACGAAGTGCGCTGGATGTGCTCGTGGGACACCACCGAGAACGACATCGACTCGTTCGCGCGCCTCGTCGCCGAGGTAGTGCCGGCGTCGCTGTGACCGCTGGCGATCAACCGCCCGGGGCGGTGGCGGCTGAGCAGATGGGGTTGGCTCATCGCGTTATCCGCCACGGGTCGGTGCGCAGTCTCACCGAGGCCGCCGTTGCGCGAGGCGTGGAGCCGACTGACGTCGTCAAGACCATGGTCGTGCGCCGCGGCGAAGGTGACTTCGTCTTCGTGCTGGTGCCCGGTGAACGGGTGATCAGCTGGCCCAAGCTCCGCGCCCTGCTCGGCGTCAACCGCCTCTCGATGCCCGACGCCGACGAGGCTCTGGCTGTAACCGGCTACCCGCGAGGGACCATCACCCCCTTTGGTGCGAAGACCGCTCTGCCAGTGATCGCCGATGAGCGGCTCGCCGGACGCGCGATCACCCTGGGGGCCGGAGTCAACAACACCGCCATCGCCGTCGACGCCGACGAGGCACTGGCCGCCCTCGGGGCGCGGTTGGCCGACGTCACCGACCCCGAGTAGCCAGCACCGCCACCACGCCATCACCCTGCCACTGCCCTGGCCGGCCCCCGTCACTTACGTGAGCGCTAGGTACAGATCAGGGGCGTCCTACGGGCCGAGGATGTACCGAACGCTCACATGAGCTCCGGTCAGCGGCGCACGCGCACAACTCCGTCTTCGCGGGCCGCTTTGCTGACCGCTTCAGCAACTGACGGTGCCACCCGCTGGTCGAAGACGCTGGGGATCACGTGGTCGAAGGCGACGTCGTCGCCCACCACCTTGGCCAACGCGTTGGCAGCGGCCAGCTTCATCCCTTTGGTGATCTGGGTGGCACCGACCTCGAGGGCACCCTTGAAGATCCCGGGGAACGCCAGAACGTTGTTGATCTGGTTCGGATAGTCGCTGCGCCCGGTTGCCACGACCTTGGCGTACTTCGCCGCCATCGACGGGTCCACCTCTGGATCGGGGTTCGCCAACGCGAACACCATCGCATCCGACGACATCGAGGCGACGGCCTCTTCGGAAACCTTGCCGGCCGAGACCCCGATGAAGACGTCAGCACGACGCATGGCCTCTTCGATCGAACCCGTCAGCCCCGCGGCGTTGGTGGCGCCGGCGATTCGCTCCTTCATGCCCTCGAGGTCACCGCGTCCCGAGTGGATGATCCCCTTGCTGTCGCCGACGGCGATGTCACCGATCCCCGCCTCGAGCAAGATCTTGGTGACGGCCACACCCGCGGCACCAGCACCGGAGACCACCACGCGAAGATCTGACAGCGGCCGATCAATCAGCCGGACGGCGTTCTTGAGCGCCGCGAGCACAACGATCGCGGTGCCGTGCTGGTCGTCGTGAAAGACCGGGATGTCGAGCCGCTCCTGCAGCGACTTCTCAATCTCGAAGCACCGCGGGGCGCTGATGTCCTCGAGGTTGATCCCGCCGAAACTCGGCGCCAGCCGCACGACCGTCTCAACGATCTCGTCGACGTCGGTGGTGTCGAGCACGATCGGCACGGCGTCAACGCCGCCGAAGTCCTTGAAGAGCAGCGCCTTGCCCTCCATCACCGGAAGGGCGGCCAGTGGTCCGATATCGCCGAGTCCGAGCACCGCCGTGCCATCTGACACGACGGCGACAACGTGCGAGCGCCAGGTGTAGGTGTCCGCGAGAGCTGGGTCAGCGGCAATCGCCTCGCACACCCGTGCGACACCTGGCGTGTAGGCCAGTGCCAGGCCCTCGGCATCGCGGACCCGGGCGATCGAGCGCATCTCGATCTTGCCGCCGCGATGCAGCGCAAAGACCGGGTCGGTGGGCAGGTCAGAGGCTGTCACGGAGCACGCTTCCGAGGATGTGGACGGAGCCACCATGGTGTCACAGGCTCGGCGGCCGCTCGATGCGCCGGAGTGGCCAAACCCGCTGCACGACCTGCGCCACGACGTCGGTAGGCGCGATCGCCCCGACGGCCCACGAGTCGACGCCTTCACGAGGGTTGTCGCGCTCCACCCACCAACCCTCGGGCTCCAGGCGCACGGCCCGC
>JANLWJ010000363.1:0-2873 GCA_031364455.1 Actinomycetes bacterium
TCGTTCCGACCAGGATCGGCTGACCGGTGCGGTGCCGTTCCACGATGTCCTCGACGACCTGCTGAAACTTGATCGCCTCGTTCTTGTAGACGAGGTCGGGCTTGTCCGCCCGAACCATCGGCCGGTTCGTCGGAATCGGGATGACCCCGAGCCGGTAGGTGCCCATGAACTCGGCCGCCTCGGTCTCGGCGGTACCGGTCATGCCGGCGAGCTTCGTGTATAGCCGGAAGTAGTTCTGCAGGGTGACGGTCGCGAGAGTCTGATTCTCGGCCTTCACCTGCACCCCCTCCTTTGCCTCGATGGCCTGGTGGATGCCCTCGCTGTAGCGCCGACCCATCAGGATGCGGCCGGTGTGCTCGTCGACGATGAGCACCTCGCCGTTCATCACGACGTAGTCCTTGTCCTTCTTGAACAGGGCCTTCGCCTTGATCGAGTTGTTCAAGAACGAGATGAGCGGGGTGTTGGCCGACTCGTAGAGGTTCTCGATGCCGAGGTGGTCCTCGACCTTGGTGATGCCGGGTTCGAGGACCGAGATCGTGCGCTTCTTCTCGTCGACCTCGTAGTGCTCCTCTGGTCGAAGTCGCTTCACCAGCTGGGCGAAGTCTCCGTACCACTTCGAGCTGGCATCGGCCGGACCGCTGATGATCAGCGGCGTGCGCGCCTCGTCGACGAGGATGGAGTCCACCTCGTCGACGATGGCGTAGAAGTGACCGCGCTGGACGAGGTCGTCCTTCGTCCACGCCATGTTGTCGCGCAGGTAGTCGAAGCCGAACTCGTTGTTGGTGCCGTAAGTAATGTCGCAGCCGTACTGGAGGCGGCGTTCGGCTGGCCGCATCCGCGCCAAGATGACACCGGTCTCAAGACCGAGGAACCGGTGGACGCGTCCCATCCACTCCGAGTCGCGCTCGGCGAGGTAGTCGTTGACAGTGACGATATGGACGCCTTCGCCAGCTAGGGCGTTGAGGTAGGCGGGGAGGGTGGAGACCAAAGTCTTGCCCTCACCGGTCTTCATCTCAGAGATGTTGCCGAGGTGAAGCGCTGCCCCACCCATGATCTGGACGTCGTAGTGGCGCTGGCCCAGGGTGCGCTTGGCGGCCTCCCGTACCGCCGCGAACGCCTCGGGGAGAATGTCGTCCAGCGTCTCGCCGTCGGCCAGTCGGCGCTTGAAGACGTCGGTCTCCTCGCGCAGCTCGGCGTCGGTGAGGGTGACGAAGTCTTCCTCGATGGCGTTGACCTGCTCGGCGATGCGGGCGAGGCGCTTGAGGATCTTGCCTTCGCCCGCGCGCATGAGCTTGTCAAAGAGAGCAGGCACGCGTGAACTCCGTGGTCGAGATTGCAGGGAGGGAACTGGCCCAGCGGGGCCAGACACCTGCAACGGCCGCGGTGGCCGTCGTCGATCATCGTAATCAATTGGTGACCTAGTGCCGCCCTGCGGCAGGCTGGAGCGATGGACCAGGTCGAGTTGCGCGCCGGAGACCTCCTGCTGAGGCCCTTCCAGCCAGAGGACGCCGACGCGGTCTTCCGGGCCTGCCAGGACGAGCAGATCCAGCGGTGGACCACAGTTCCGTCGCCGTACCCACGCGAGAGCGCCGACTGGTTCGTGGGGTCCTGTGCCGACTTCTGGGCGGCCGACAACCCCACCTTCGCCTGCGCGGACGCTGCCACTGGCGAGCTGCTCGGCTCGTTCAACCTGCATGACTGCGATGCCGAGGAGGGGCCTCATGTCGGGTTCTGGGTGGCACCCCAGGCACGCGGACGCGGCGTGGCACGCGAGGTCACCCGCCGGCTCGCCAAGTGGGCCTTCGTGGACCTCGGCTTCAGCCGGGTGCGCTGGGCGGCATACGTCGGCAACACCCCCAGCCGCAGGGTCGCCGAGTCGGCAGGCTTCGTCGTCGAGGGGACCGCGCGCAAGGGCTTGGTGCAGCGGGGCGTCCGGGTCGACGCCTGGGTCGGCTCGATGCTCCCCGAAGACCTCGCGCGTGCCGAGCTAGGCGTATCGGTGCGCGTCCCCCGGGTCGAGGGGTGGCCCACCGAACCGGTCGAGCTGCGTAGTGAGCGACTGCTGCTGCGTGCGACGCGAGAGGCCGATGCCCCGGCGCTTCTCGCGTACGCGCAGGATCCGGTGGCCAGGATCTGGGACCCGGAGGACACCCCCGACCTCGACGCCGCGGTCGCGCGCGCCCGTCGTCGCATGGACTGGTCGGCCGGTGACGGCGCCGTTTGGACGATCGCCGACCCTGACGACCACGATGTCTTGGGTGGTCTTCAGCTCTTCGACGTTGACGCTCAAAGCCGCAGCGCCATCACCGGCTACGGGCTGATGGAACACGCACGCGGCAACGGCTACGCCGCCGAGGCGCTGCGCCGCGTCACCGACTGGGCCTTCACCGAGACCGAACTTCACCGCATCGCCTTGATGCACGCGGTAGGCAACACGGCATCGTGTGCGGTGGCGACCGCTTCGGGCTACCAGTTGGAGGGCACGATGCGACAGTCGTACCCCTCGGGTGGAGGCGAACTCCAGGACAACCACCTGCACGCCCGCCTTCGCAGTGACGCTCCACTGCCCTGACGATCCCCCACTGCCCGCCGACGTGAGCACTAAGCCCAGGGCTTGCCGAGTGCGCAGTCGGTTGACGGATGCTGTCGCCGAGTGCGACCGCCTGATGTGATTGCCGGGTGATGAGTTTGCCCATGTGGGTTCTGGGGAAACTTCGTTGCGGCACGTGAGTGGAGTGTCAGACCCGGGTGGCAGAGTGCAGGAGATGAACTCCTCCACTCCCACGATCGTGGCGGAGGGGGGGGGCCGGCGCGACACCCACACCCACACCCAAACCCACACCCACACCCCAGCACGCCCCGGGGGCCGGAGG
>JANLWJ010000373.1:0-2858 GCA_031364455.1 Actinomycetes bacterium
CGTTGGCCGGCAGCGCCTTGACACGACCCCACGAGTGGGCCACCGCCCTCGGGTCACGAACCATCTGGACGACTACATGCTCGAGGCCGGCGATCCTGGCGATGACGGCGGCATCCTGTGGTCGCTTCGACGTGTCGACGATGACGGAGGCACCTGTCACGGCGAAGATCTCATCGATCGTCGCACCCAGCACCTCGGTGTAGTCCACGAGTGCTTGCCATCTGGGCTGGCTCGACAGCCTGAGCAGCCGACGGCGACGACGGCTGCTGCCATGAAAGACTTCTTCCTGCCACTTCACCACAGCCTCAGCAGCTGCCCGCTGGTCAGCTGCTGAGGCCAATGCAGGCTCTGCGTTTCCGCGCGCCAGAACCTTCGACCAGATCTCACACTCGGTGATCAGCGCTCCGCATCCACAACGCCGAGACGCCAAGACGCCTCGCTTCCACAGCCAGCGCAGCTCACCAGGGCAGAAGACGCCTGCTACCTCGCCGAGGATGCCACCCAGAACTGTCGTACCGCTGCGGCCGGGCCCGACAACCGAGACGAGATATCGTTTGGCTACCTTCGGCACTTGCGCTCCGTTGCTCACTTGCCGGGCTTTGCCCGCGAAAGCCCGGGGGCCGGACTCTCCGCATTAGGTGCCGATGGTTTCGTTGGTGCCGATGGTGGAGGGGGGACACCCTCGTCGACCTCGGAGGGGGGCGCTCTGAAGGTCCTCCGCACGATGACCACGGCTGCATGCCCTGCATCGAATGGGTCCGTGACCCTGCGCAGCGAGGCCAGCGAAGAGCCCTCCGGCGCCACGACGAGGACAAGCGTTGATGCACTCATCTCCAGAAGCCGGGAATCGTCTGGTGAGTCGATATGGATGACGGGCCGGGTGAGGGGAGCGCCACCGTCAACGCGACGAATGAGAGCACCCTTCGTCGGAGCACGTCCCAGAGCGTCACGGAGAGCCCAGGTCACCATTTCAGTTCTGGCCTCCGGGGGCTTGGAGCCAAGAACATAGATGATCTCGGGAGCTCGGCCAAGGACGTTCCTGGCGAGCGTCGTCGTTCCCTCCAGGCGGCCAGAGGTGCCGGGCATTCTTAGCATCCGACGCGGGATATACACCAGTCCGGCCACCGGAAGACCGACGAGTCGTCTCGGTCCGGCGACCACCGGTCGGCGAAGGACGAGGATCAACAACACCATCCCCACTCCGAGGATCGAGCCTCCGATCGTCCCGACGATGAATGAGTAAGGAGCCGCCCGGAATGGCTCAGCGGCCTCGACCGGCGCCGAGGCGGTGCTCTGCACCGCGAAGATGCCGACGCCATCCCCTGGCGTATTGAGCTCGTCGACGAACGTCACCGCCGCCAGATCAGCGATCTTCACTGCCTCATCGGGGTCTTCGGAGTGCCCAATCACCTCCATCACGATGGAGTCCTGAGCAGCGACCATCGATACCTCTTTGGGCACGATGTCCTCGAGGTCTCCCTTGCTGCCGAACTCCTTATCGACTGCCTTGGCGACCACGCCGTTGTCGAACACAGACGTCGCGTAGCGAGGGAGCACGGTGGTGGTGATGGTCAACTTCGCAGCTACTACAAGCGCCGTCGCGTCAAACTGCTTCGGCTGCTGGTACTGGTACCACGGCACAACCGACGCGCCGAGAACCGCGCCGAGCACGACCACCCACCAGAAGTGCTTCAGCCCCCACGCCATGGTCGAGAGGGCGGTGCCGTCATCGGGCTCCATTTGGTCGGAGCTCGTGCTGTTCATGACGCACCCTCTGCGCTAGTTGGGAACGAGCCATCGTTCGGACCTGGCGTGGTTGGGAGACTGGACAGCGCCGCCTCGAGAGGCGCGACGAGCGAGTTCAGCTCAAACGGGTATGGATGACGAAGATGATAAGCCGCCCTCCCCGTCAACGCGGAATCGAGGAGCTCAGCTTCGATCTGGCCGGCCGAGTCGATGAGCACGCTTCGCCGGTCAGGGAAGGCGTACAGGAACTGCCGGTAGTGGGCCAGCAGGGCCTCTCGCTCATCCAGCAAGGAGGCCCGCATACGTGCCGCAACGGTCTCGCCCTTGACCTCGTCCAGCTCGACCGTGTCGGCATCGTGACTGGTGGCAAGCACCACCAGGTCAAAGGAACGGCTGGGGTCGACGCCGCCGAAGAGCTCAGCCGGGGTGACGTGGGTGTAGGCCTGCCGACGGACGATCGGCGCCCCTCGCCGGAGGATGGACGCGAGCCCATTCCGCTCGGGTAGGACGCCGGCCACCGCCTCGGCCGCCTCCGATGCCTTGGCCAGGCCACTGAGTCGGATGCGCGCAAGCCTGGTCAGGCCCTCCTTGACTCGGGGGAGCTGCTCGACGTGCCAGCGCCACAACCTGATCGGCTCAGGCACCCCGAACATGGCGCCATCGGGGGTGATGTAGATCCACTCATCTCCGATGTACCGCGCCCCGAGCTGGGAGAAGGCCAGCAGAGTCTCGGTCTTGCCGCCCTTGGCCCATCCGGTGACCAGGACGCCGTGCGTGCGGTATGAGAACGCTGTCGCGTGCAGCGGCAGCACCCCCTTGGACAAGGCCGTCAGGTTGACGAGCGCAAGAAGGTGCGGCACGACGCCGACGCCGCGCTCGGTGACGATGTCGACGCGCTCACCGACACGGTCGAAGGGGATGAGAGTGCGGGCACGAGCTCCGGCCCGTCCACGGAGCAAGTAGAACTCCTCGCCGGCGAACCCGGTCTCGTCCCACCCTACGTAGACGAGGGGCTCGTCAATCGGGAGTTCGTCGACGAACCGAACGGTGATGTCGGGTGTGCCGGCCGATGTGGTCTGCAGCGGCCCCAGCTGCCGAGCGATGATCGCTTC
>JANLWJ010000388.1:0-2710 GCA_031364455.1 Actinomycetes bacterium
GCTCCGGCACCGCCACCGATGATGTCGCTGCCCTCTCGGCCGAAGATGGTCTCGGCATTGGTGCCACCGGTGATCTGGTCGTCACCGGGGCCGCCATCGAGGGAGTTGCTGCCCGACGGGTCGGTCAGCGTGTCGTCGCCGGTCTCACCGAGCAGGCTGTCGTCACCTGCACCACCGTCAAGCGCGTCGTTCTCGGTGCTGCCGGAGAGGTCATCGTTGCCGGCACCACCGGTGATGGTGTCTACGTTGGCACCGCCCTTGAGCGTGTCCCCATCGTTGCCACCGTCGACAGAGTCGGCGCCGCCACCGCCGAAGAGTGAGTCCTCACCGTTCCCACCGAGCAGGGTGTCGAGTCCGCCGCCACCGCCGATGTTGTCGTTGCCCTCACCGCCATCGATGACGTTGGCGCCCAGGTCGTTCCCATTGAGGTCGTCGTTGCCGTCTCCGCCGACCAGGTCTTCGATGTCGGACTCGATGAAGTCGTTCTCACCAACCTCACCGTCGTTCTGCACGCCGTCGAGGGAGACGTTGACCCGCTGAGTGCGGCTGGAGTAGTCAACGAGATCGGTGCCTGATCCGCCGTACACGTAGTCGTCGCTCTGATCGTCATTCTGGTTCAGCGTGTCGTTGCCGGCTTCACCGAAGACGGTGTCTGACCCGTTGTCCATGCTGACGACGTCGTTTCCGTCACCCATCAATGCGTAGTCGCCTTCGGTGCCACCGACCATCGTGTCGTCGCCACCGTTGGCCTCGACGTAGTCGAACCCTGAGCTCATGTTGAAGGTGTCGTTGACGGAGCCGCCGTAGCCGTCGTCGTTGCCCGACCCTGCGTTATAGGTGACCGGAAGACCGATGGCGGTCCAGTCGGCGACGTCGCCGAGGTTTCCGAGGTTTAGCACGATCGACGTGACGCCGGTGCATCGCAGCTCACCGGAGACCAGCGGGCAGTTGGCCCCAGCCACGAGGGACGCGGTGCCGAAGTCGTCCAGGGTGATGGCCCCGGGAGTTGCCGAGGTCGGCCAGATGAGGACGTCGTTGTTCTCGTTGTTCGTGGCGTTGTATGTCAGCACACCGCTCACTACCCCGCCGGTCGAAGCAGAGGCCACGGGGGCGCCGCTGAGGACGAAGGCACCGGTCAGCGCCAGGGCAAGCGAGCCGCGAACGGCCCAGGTACGTGTGCTGTGGCTCATGTTCCATCCCTCATCAGGGCACGCCGGATTCGGCCCGCCTCGTTCTCCCCTTGATGTCGACCACTGTGGACCCAAGGGACCAGGGCTGAACGGATGACACGCTCGAATGCGTCGAAAACCGACAAAAGTTGAAGAGCTGACAGCGCAGGTGCGCCCAATCCGGCCGTCGAGGTGCCGAAGAGCGATCCAAAACGACTTCGTGGCGTGCCACGGGGTGGAACGCTGGCCGGAATACACAAACTGAACCATCAACCAAGACATTTCGGCACCCTCCGTATGCGTTGGGTCACTCCGGGTGAAAACGGACACGGGGCCAGCACCGAACTCGCCCTTAGGCTCACCGCGATGATCGCCACGCACCTGCGCGCCCTCACCCAGCTCGCGGCCTTCCGCGCACTACTCCGTGTCCGGCTGGTCGGGCAGGTCTCCGACGGGCTGCTTCAGGCCGGCCTCGTAGGTGTCGTTCTCTTCGCCCCCGAGCGCGCTCCATCACCGACCCGCATCGCCGTTGGATTCGCGGTGCTGCTGCTGCCGTTCTGCCTGGTGGCACCGCTCGCCGGCGTCCTCCTCGACCGCTGGTCGCGCGTCCGGGTGCTCGCTTGGGCCAACCTTGTGCGCGCGCTTCTGATCACCGTCACCGCGGTCGCCACGGCGGTTGCAGCCCCAGAAGTGGTGATCTTCGGCAGTGCCCTGGTCGCCCTCGGACTCAACCGGCTCATCCTCGCCGCCCTCGGCGCATCGCTTCCGCGCACCGTTCCCACTGACCTCCTGGTCTCGGGCAATGCGCTCGCGCCCACTCTCGGGACCGTCGCCACTATCTGCGGCGCCGGCATCGGGCTCGCGCTCCGCGGGTCATTGGACGCCGCCGGGGATGCCGCCCCATTCGCAGCGGCAGTGCTCGGCTATCTGCTTGCCGCCCTTTCCACCCGCAGCTTCGCCGGCGGCGCACTTGGGCCCGCCGGCGATCGGCCAGGACACCTCGGTTCCCGTCCCACCATCCTCGCCAGCGCCTGGGCCGACATCTGCTCCGGCGTCACTCAAATCGCCGAGTCTGTCCCCGCCAGACGCGCACTCGCCGTCATGGCGGCCAACCGACTTCTTTTCGGTGCCTTCACCGTCTGGACGGTCATCGTGATCCGCTTCCACCTGGACGCGACGAGCAGCGACGAGGAGAACGCGCTGGCCGCACTCGCTGCCGTTGCGCTGGCCGTTGGCGTCGGACTGCTCGCCGCAGCCCTTAGCGCACCCGCGCTCGTCCGGCGTCGCGGTCCGCGCCAAGCCGCCGCGGTCGCCCTCACCGTGGCAGCGCTCGGGGCACTCGTCCCGCTCCTGGACATGCGACTCGGTGCCTACCTCGTTGGCTGGGTGCTGCTCGGGGCAGGCGCTCAGCTGCTCAAGATCACCGTCGACACCATCTTGCAGCGCGCGGTCGACGACGATATGCGCGGACGCGTATTCATTGCCTACGACATCGTCTTCAACGTGTCATTCGTTCTTGGTGCCGCGGTAGTCGCCGTTCT
>JANLWJ010000379.1:0-9879 GCA_031364455.1 Actinomycetes bacterium
GCCTGTCGACGAGCACGCGGGTGATGACGGCACGTGCCACCAACCGGTCACCGTCGTCGGTGGCGACCACCTCGAACCGGAGCAGGCGACCATCGAGGTGGTCCAGGCGAGCCGCCACACGAACCGTCTCACCGACCGGAAGCGCCAACAGGTGCTCGAGCTCGACGCGGGTACCGACCGTCGTGCTCTTTGCGGGTAACCCGGCGTCGCCCAGGGCCGCGATACAGGCAGCCTCAGCCAGCGCCAGAAGTCGGGGGGTGGCCAACATGGGAACGTCGCCACTGCCGACAGCAGCCGCGGTGTCGTCGCCTGCGACGACATGGACCAGGGCCGCCTGCAGTCCTACCTCGAGCGCCATGGCGCCAGAGTAGGCCCGTCAGGCCACGAGCCCCAGTCGACGAAGCTCGACGGTGAGGTCGTGCGGGCTGCTCGACGCCAGCATGGCGGCCTCGAGGGTGATGACGCCGTCGCGGATCAGCGAGACCAGGTGCTGGTCGAACGTCTGCATCCCGTAGTACGAGCCCTCGCCGATCAGCTGGGTGATCGTGCCGGTCTTCTCCGGGTCGGCGATCGCATCGGCGATGCGGCCGGTATTGACCAGCACCTCCATCGTCACGCAGCGCCCGTAGCCGTCCGAGCGGGGGACCAGCCGCTGACACAAGATGCCGCGTAGCGACTCCGAGAGCGTCATACGGATCTGCTTCTGCTCATGCGGCGGGAAGAAGTCGATGATGCGGTTGACCGTCTCTGCCGCGTCCGTGGTGTGCAGGGTCGACATGACGAAGTGGCCGGTCTCGGCAGCAGCCAGGGCCGCCTTCACCGTCTCGGGGTCACGCATCTCACCGACGAGGATGACGTCGGGGTCCTGGCGCATACCGGCGCGGAGAGCCGTTGCGAAGTCGGCGGTGTCAAGCTTGACCTCGCGCTGGTTGATCATCGAGAGCTTGTCGAAGTGGAGGACCTCGATGGGGTCCTCGATCGTGACCACATGCACTTCGCGGTTCTGGTTGATGTGGTCGATCATGCCCGCCAGCGTCGTCGTCTTGCCGGATCCGGTTGGTCCAGTGACGAGCACCAGGCCGCGTGGCTCCATCGCAAGCGCCGAAACCACCTGCGGCAGACCGAGGTCGTCAAGACCGATCGCACCGACCGAGACGCGCCGGAAGACCAGGCCAGCCGCTCCCCGCGCCCTGAATGCGTTGACGCGGAAGCGGCCTACGCCGGACATCGAGTAGGCGAAGTCGGCCTCGTTGGTGTCGAGGAACTCCTGCCAGAGGTCGGGGCGCTCGCGAAGAACGTCGGCGACCATGTTCTCGGTGTCGATGTTCGTGAGTGTGGGGGCTTGCAGCTTGCGGAGCCGGCCGTCGATGCGGACCCGGGGCGGAGACCCGGTCTTGCAGTGCAGGTCCGAGCCACCGATCTCGACGAGCGCCTTCAGGAAGGGCTCAACTGACTGGGGCCCTGAGGGTGCCGGGGCCGCCGCCGGGACCGACTCTGCGACGACAGGGTCGTCCGAGCCGAGTGGCTGCTCGTACTCGATGTCAGTGGTCTCCACGAGGGAGGCTTCGACGTGTGGACGTGCGACCTTTAGGCCGAGCAGGTTAGTCCTTTGGGATCAGGTGAGCTCAACCATGACGTCGCCCTCTTGGACAACATCCCCTTCGGCCACCGAGACGGCGCTGACGGTCCCACCGTGCTCGGCCAGTACCGGGATCTCCATCTTCATCGACTCCATGATCACAACGGCCTGTCCGGGCTCGACGACGTCCCCGGAGGCAACCAGCAATGACAGGACGTTCGCCACCATCTCTGCACGAATCTGCTCAGCCACGGGCATCATCCAACCACGCTTTGCGCCTCAGACGTCGACCAGCGCCTCAGACGTCGACCAGCATGGTGCGCTCGACCACCCGGCTGGCGATGTCGACCACGAGTGGGTCGTACTCCTCAGCCATCCCCTCACGCAGCCGGCCGAGGGCGTACATGCGCTGCACGCTCTCCATCGAGCCACCGGCGAAGTCGTCGTAGGCGTTGGCGACCCGGATGATGCGGCTGGCCACTGGAATGTTGGCATCGAACGGCTGCCCAGGACGCCGGAAAGGCTCGGTCTGCTGCTCGACGATGTGCGCAACGCGGTCCATTCCGCTCTGCCGGATCACCTCGGCCCCGTACGCCGCGATGCGCCGTTGCTCATCACGGGCGATCAGCGTCGTGGCACCGCCGGAGATCGGGTCGGTGAGCGAGAGCTGGCCGATGTCGTGCATCAGGGCGGCGTACTTCAGGTCCTTGATGTCAGCCTCTGAGAGACCCATCTCGCGTCCGACAGCGACGGACAGCTGAGCCACCCGCTGCGCATGCCCTGTCTCGGTGTATCCACCTACCTCGGTGACTCGGGACAACGCCTGGATCGTCTGGTCGTACGTCGCCCGGATACTGGCGTAGCGGCGGAACGAGAACTGCGCGACAAGTAGCGGAAGCGCGAACAGCGGCAGCGCCCAGTAGCCCATCACTTCAGCAGCCAGGGCGATGAGGACACCGGTCGCGCCGATCGCTGATCCGATTCCGAGCAATGCTGCGAACTCGTCGCGTGCGGCTGCCATGAAGGGGCTGCGCTCACGGCCAGAGCGGGCAAGGGCCGCAAGTAGCGCGTCGACCAAGCCGCAGAAGAGCACGATGGTGAGCATGAGGGCGGGAAGCTGCCACCCACCGTCAGAGATCCCATCGAGGTATCCGCCGGTGTACAGCGGACGGAAGAGCAGCGCGGCAAACCCGGCGATCAGCACGCGGCGGGCCAGGGACTCAAGGCGCGGCGGTTGCCCGACGGCCATGTGTGGTACCGCCCCGACCAGGATGGCGATCGTGCTGACCGCCACCACCTGGAGCACTCCGTATTCCGTCTCGACACTGCCTTCGTCGAGACGGAAGTCGCCGAGCAGCGCGTAGGCCAGTCCCCCGGCCGCCCCGATCGGCGCCGCCGAACGGTCACCGGGAAGGTTCACCCTGACCAGCTCACCGATGGCGATCAACGCCCCGAACGCAAGAGCGATCTGCGGCTGGACGACCGGCTCCGAGGCGGTGGCAGCGATCCCGGCCACCGCCAGCAGCAGACCCCCGACAACAACCAGCACCGAGCCACCGGAGAACTCATCAGCCCAGGTCCGCCTCATGACCAGTCTCCTCGACGCAGGACGTCGCGGCGGTGCAGCATCCGTGCGTTGAGCGCCTCGGACGCGGCGGCTTCTGCTGCCACCTGGGCGTCGGGCTCAGTCGGCAGGTTCGCCGTCGGGTCGTCGTGGTCAAAGGTCGGAGAATCCATCTCGATGTCCAGCTCGCGCCTCTCAGATGGCGCCACCGTCGTCCACGGGTCGCGCTGCAGCGCGGTCATCAGCGCCTGCACCATGGTCTGGTCGAACTGGGTCCCGGCACACTTCTCGAGCTCGGTGAGCGCCTCCGGCACGTCGCGGGCTCCCCGGTAGGAACGCGTCGACGTCATGGAGTCGAAGGCATCGGCGACGGCGATGATCCTGGCGAACTCAGGGATGTCGTCTCCGGACAGACCCAAGGGGTAGCCGCGGCCGTCGAGCCGCTCGTGGTGATGCATGATCCCGTTGTAGGCCTCCTCGAGGAAGGCGATGCCGCGGACCATCTCGGTGCCGTTCCTGGGGTGGCGCTTGATGGCGGCGAACTCCATGTCGCTCAGCGGCCCGGTCTTCTGCAGCACCCTGGTGGGCACGCCCAGCTTGCCGACGTCGTGCAAGATCCCTGCGTACCGCAGTGCCTCGACACGGTCTTCACGCATGTCGAGAATGCGTGCGATCAGCACCGAGGCGCGCGACACCCGCTCGCTGTGACCGCGCGTGTAGTGGTCCTTGGTCTCCACCGCCTGCACCAGGGCTCGGATCGTCGACTCGTAAGCCTCCCGTTGCTCTGCGTACTGGTTGAAGGCACGGCGGGCTACCAGGAGCGGCAGGAGAACGAGCGCGGCTGCAAAGCCTCCCCCGATCGACCAAAGGACGGCCATCAGCAAGCCCAACAGCCCGTAGGCGAAGTAGGCACCGACCGACGTGAGCACCATGCTGCGCCAAATGGTGCTAGGCCTGATCTGCTCCTGCAGGGCCAAGATGCCCAACATGAGTCCGGCGTTGACGGCGATCACGGCGGCGATCGACACGACGATGGGGGTGAGCAACTCCGGTGAGAAGCCGTTGGCGGGCAGCGTCTGCATCGACTCGCCGCCCATGGTGCCGTAGATGAGGCCACCGGCCAGACCCATCAGCACCCACTGGGCGTTGTTGAAGAGCACTCGAGAGATCGACTTCTGGCGATCCAGCACGATCGCCGAAACCCCGACGAGGCACGCCACCGCCCAACCACCGATCAGGTAAGCGGCGATCAGAATCGGAACGTTGGCCGATAGATCCACCTGTTTGGTCATCCGTGACTTCAGGTAGATCGACAGAACGAAAATCGGCGCCAAAACCAAAAGTGCCCGTAGATGCTGTCCCCGTAGCGGCTGTGGATCACTGACCAGTTGCACCGTGGCAGCGATCAGCGCAGCGAGTGCACCGACCGTGACGACGGTCAGGTACACCTTCGCTGCGGGACGCAGCTGCAGCATACGAACGACTCCTGGGGGAAGAGTGAGGGTGGATCGGGGATCGGCAGCGCAACGGCTTCTAGTGCCACGACCAACCAGCACCGCTGGAAAGGAAATGCTCAACCGCGGAAACAAGCTTGCTCATTGTGTGGGAATCACCCCTTGCCTGTGATGTCACGAGCCCCGCTATGGCTCATGCGGCATCCGCTCCGCTCAAGGTGTGTGCTCCCAAAGGAACGACACGAGATACATCAGCTCACCCGCTGCCGATCCCCGATCCACCCTCTTCAGTTGTCTGGCGGCCGCTCAGAAAACAAACACCACCGAAACGGAAGTGAAGGGTGTGACAGGTGTGAACGTCAAGGAGCGGAGCCCCTTTAAGCCGAACCTTGACCATGATTAGTCCATTCGGACTAGACGGGAGGGTCCTAAATAACCATGTTGAACCCGGATGGAGCATGTGTCCGGGGACTCCTCCTCGCGGCCCCACCTGCACGCCGTAGCCTGCCCTCGGGGAGTACACGACCACTGGGGAGGGGGACCGTGAACGCAGAACCAGGCCGTCTCGCGGCCTACGCTGACCTGGTTGCCGCCTTGCTCGATCTGCGCGGGTCAGGTCCAACCAGGGCCTTCGACGCAGCCCTCACCGATGCCGTTGCAAGCGGCACGATCTCTGACGACTTATCCCGCCAGCTCCGCTGGCTGCAGCGGGCCGGCGAACGCGCCATCGTCGAGCACGCCGAGGCGGTTCTCCCGCCGGCACTGGTCGCACTCCAAGCCAACGCGACCGACCAGGCCATCGCCTCGATGCAGCCTCCAGCTGCCCCGCCTGTCCCTGCCCAGTCCGCGCTACCCGTCGAACCTATTCACGACGACGAGCAGGACGAACTAGATGCGGTCGATGAGCCGGAGCCGGCTCCCGTCGTCCAACTCGAGTCACGCCGGCTGCTCGTGGCTGGCCTGCGACCGATTACTGATCCCGCCCACCGTGGGACCCTTCCGTAAGTGCCCGCCGATCTTAAGAACCCTGACGCCACCGTGACCCTGACACGAGAGAGACTCACCTTCATGCCGAGCCTGCGCCTACTTCCTGACCTCGAAGAGTCGATCCGGGCGATCCCCGGAGTCCGCGCCGTCAGCGTTGTCACTGATGCGCATGCGCAGCCGACCGAGGTGCATGTCCTGGCAGCTCCCGGTAAGCCGGCCAAGCAGGTCGTGCGCGACGTCCAGTCGTTGGCCATGGCTCAGTTCGACATCGACCTCGACCATCGGATCGTCAGCGTCGTCCAGATCGAGGACGAGCCAGCCACCGAGAACGACGCCGCAACCCTCATCGGCATCTCCGAAGCCGGTCCGGTGCCGGCCGAAGAAATCCTTGCGGAGGTCGAGGCACAGGCCCGGCCAATGATCAGTGAAATCGGCGTCCGAAGCACCGGGTCAGAGATCGAGGTCGAAGTCCGACTCGAGCTCGATGGCGACACCTTCGTCGGCATCGAGAGAGGCGCAGCTGCAGCAAGTGCCCGACCACGCCTGGTGGCATCGGCGACCCTCAGCGCCCTCGACGAACTGCTCGGTCTGCCGGCGGCGGTCGAGAGCTCAGCCGTCGTCGATACCGGCACCCACACAGTTGCGCTCGTGGTGATCACGTTGTCGGTGCCACGTCTCGGCGCCCAGTCGCTGGCTGGCAGCGCGGTAGTACGCGGAGACGAGACGGACGCCGTCGCCAGAGCAGTACTTGCCGCAGTCAACCGCCGATTGGGCTGACGCCTGGCCGATGTGGGACGATGGCGTGCCGCAGATGCGGTGCCCCCATGAGCCAGCAGCAGGAGTCACGATGAGCAAGCGCGCCCGTAAGCGTCGCGACCGCAAGAAGAAGAAAGCCAACCACGGCAATCGTCCAACAGCCTGACGCCTGACGTGTTCTTCAGGCGTCCCTAGCGGTCGCGCCCGACGTCAGTCGAGGCCGAACTTGATGGTCAGTTCAGTTCTGACGATCTCGAGGCGCGAAACGATGGACGCGCGGAGTGCCTCTGGCGCCGTCTCGCAGCAGCTTCTGGCTATCAGCGCCTTCACCTCCTGCTCGATCCCGTACTCGCGAAGGCACGGCGAGCAGTCGTCGAGATGGCTCCGGATGTTGTCGATGACGTCGGCGCTGAGCTCACCGTCGATGTAGAGGTAGACCGCCTCGACGACATCGGAGCAGTCGAGGTCGTGTCCCCTGGCGTCGTGGATGCTCATGAGCCGTCACCGCCGCTGGCCGCCGGGGCAAAGCCCCGCTCCTGCGCGTACTCCTCGAGCATTCCCCGCAGCTGGCGGCGGCCGCGGTGCAGCCGGGACATGACTGTTCCCACAGGCGTATCCATGATCTCGGCGATCTCCTTGTAGGCGAATCCCTCGACGTCAGCGAGGTAGACGGCCATTCGAAAGTCTTCCGACAACGCGGCGAGCGCGTCCTTGACGTCAGAGTCGGGCAGCCGGTCGAGCGCCTCGACCTCGGCCGACCGCAGCCCGCTCGAGGTATGCGACTCTGCGCGCGCTAGCTGCCAGTCCTCGATCTCGTCAGCACCGGTCTGCTGCGGCTCACGCTGCTTCTTGCGGTAGGAGTTGATGAATGTGTTGGTGAGGATCCGGTAGAGCCACGCCTTCAGGTTGGTGCCGTCCTTGTACTGGTGGAAGGCGGCAAAGGCTTTGGCGTAAGTCTCCTGGACCAGGTCCTCGGCATCACTGGCATTGCGCGTCATGCGCAATGCAGCGCCATACAGCTGGTCGAGAAACGGTAGCGCGTCACGCTCGAACCTGGCTCCGCGCTCGTCGACGGTCTCCGTGGGTGCTTCGTCCTGACTCATTGGACGCAAGGGTAGCGCGAGGGCAGTGGCCACGGTCATGTCAGGCACAACGCCATGGCAGTCACCGATGATTCCCCCGCACGACCGAGAGGGTCCAGCGACAGGTGCCGATCGCGACGATCTCATCAGCCTCACCCTGCGTGATCGGACCCTGCGTCCAGACTCGCAGCGAGTGGTCGGCTCCAGGGACCGGAAGCACCGTCAGGTTTGGCAGTCTTCGGCCCGCCGCGACTACCTCGTCAGCGCTGCCGAAAGCGTCACGGCCTCCCTGGACCACGAGTACTGGAGACGAAGGGATCTCGGCCAGCCTGGACCTGTCCAGCTTTCCGGGGGGATGCAGCGGGAACGAAAGCGCAACAACCCCCACCGCCCCGAGCGGCTTGGCGGTGCGGCAGGCAACGCGGGCCCCGGCGCTGCGCCCGCCAACGACAAGTGGCAACGATGCGCTCACGAAGACAGGGAGTGCGTCGCACCAGGCCGCGTCGAGGTGAGCGGGTTGGGCAGCGATTCGGCGTCCGGACACCCGCCAGGGCTGCTCGAACCTCCCGACCCGGAAACCGGCGGCCACCATCGTTGCCGCCAACACGACAAGATCAGCTGATTCGACTCCCCCGCCTGCCCCATGGCCCAGAGCGAGGTCTGCCAACGGTCGTCGACCGGGCTCGTCGATGTGCCAGCGCCCGATGCCGTGCCGCGTCGGGACGTCGGCGACTTCGGTCATGGCCCAGCCGTCATGGCTCAGCCGTCATGGCTGGGACGGCGGCCAAAGACCATCGGCGCCGACGGTTCCAGGCGCCGCTTCCTCCAGGGGAAGCGGGTCAACCAGCTCTGGCCCGTTGTTGCGCACGCTGTTGACCCGGACCGAGACCGGATACGCCGCCAACTGCGAGCTTTGTGCCGGCACCATCAGCTGTTCGACCACGGTGCGCTCGCCGACTGTGGGATCGAGCCACCGCTGCCAGTCCGACTCCGCAATCACCACGGGCATTCGGTCGTGGATACGCCCAACTGCGTCAGTAGCCGACGTCGTGATGATCGTCGCGGTGAGCAACCAGGCCTCGGGATCGTCGCGCTCGCCGGACTTGTCGTGCCACCACTCGTAGAGCCCGGCCATCGCCAGACTGAGACCATCGGCTCGGTGGATGTAGAAGGGCTGCTTCACTGGCTTGACGCGCGAAGTCAGTGGAACATTGTCCCCGGTCGGGGTGTACCACTCGTAGTAGCCATCGGCCGGCAACAAGCACCGTCGTTTCCCGAACGCCCGTCGGAAGGCAGGCTTTTCGGCAGCGGTCTCCGATCGGGCATTGATCATGCGTGATCCGATTGACCGATCCTTTGCCCTCGAGGGGACCAGTCCCCACCTGACGACGCGCAGCTGACGCTCTGGTGGAGCCTCATCTGGCGCGTCTTCTGGTTGCCGGGTCATCACGGCATAGACCCGTTTGGTCGGCGCGACGTTGTAGTCAGCATGCAGAGGTTTGTCGACAAGAGACTCTTCGACCTCGAACTCAGCAACGAGCGCATCGGGATCCTTGGCCGAGGCGTAGCGACCACACATGAACTGCACCCTAGGCTGATGTGGTGAGCAAGCGCCACGACCACCTCGACGAGGACGACGTCCGCGTGCGCCCTGGCAAGGGCAAGTCACGCGCGCGTAGCAAGATCCGTCCCGAGCACGAGCACGCCTCTGAGGCGCTGGTGACCGCTGTCGACCGCGGGCGCTTCACTGCAGTACTAGATGATGACCCCGCTCGTCTGGTCTATGCCATCAAGGCGCGCGAGATCGGCCGCAAGGGAGTGGTGGTCGGCGACCGCGTCGACCTCGTCGGCGACATTACCGGCGGTGGGGACGCACTCGCCCGCATCGTGCGCCGCCAGCCGCGGAAGACTGTTCTGCGCCGATCAGCTGACGACAACGATCCAGTGGAGCGGGTCGTCGTCGCCAACGCCGAGCAGCTGGCCATCGTGGTGGCTGCGGCCGACCCAGAACCGCGGCCCCGCTTGGTCGACCGCGCATTGATCGCGGCATTCGACGGTGGGCTCAGGCCGGCCGTCATCGTCACCAAGACCGACCTCGCCAGCGCCGACGAGCTGGTGGAACGCTACGCGCCGCTCGATATCACCGTGCTCGCTCGCGAAAGGAGCGACCCGATGGACGCTCTCCACGAGCTGCTCGACGGGCACACCACGGTCCTGCTCGGCCACTCCGGCGTCGGCAAGTCGACGCTGGTCAACGCCCTCGTCCCCGAGGCCTTCCGCGCAACTGGTGTCGTCAACGCCGTTACCGGCCGCGGGCGTCATACCTCGACGTCAGCTGTGGCCTTCCCGCTCGAACCACGGGGCTGGGTGGTCGATACTCCAGGCATCCGGTCGTTCGGCCTGGCCCACGTCGATCTGGACCGCTTCATGCGCGCCTTCGACTACCAGTCCACGGCG
>JANLWJ010000461.1:0-3745 GCA_031364455.1 Actinomycetes bacterium
TGGTGAGCACGATGGACAGCACCACGTCGTGCGGTTCCCACCCCAGTCGTGCCGGCGTGAGCTAGGTGGAGTGGGGTTCCTCAGCGACGGCCAGCGCTGAAGGCGGCCGCGCTGTGGGTGCCTTGTGAACTGGGCCGCCCAGGCGTGCGGCGTGGGGTGCGCCGGGACGTGCCCTTCTGCCCTGAGGCCTGCGACGACGAGCCTGAGCCGGTCGACTTCGGGGTGCCCGAGCCAGTCGACTTCGGGCCACCCGAGCGTGTCTGGCTAGGCCGGCGGTTGCGGCTGCGCGGCTTGGCCGCGTTCACCGGCCGTGACGCCGAGGCTGCCGGCGCGGCGACATCGATCGGACCGGACAGCACCCGCGCCCCAGGGGCTAGCTCGGCCAACACGGGGTGCGTTGCGCCCTGGATCCGGGTCGTGGTCGGCGCGATGCCGGCCGCCCGAGTGAGCAGGCGGACGTCGTGCACCTGCTCACTGGTCATGATGGTGATGACCGTGCCGGCGTTTCCTGCCCGGGCTGTGCGCCCGGAGCGGTGCAGGTACGCCTTGTGCTCGGCCGGGGGGTCGGCGTGGACGACCAGGGCCACGTCGTCGACGTGGATCCCCCGTGCGGCGATGTCGGTGGCGACCAGCGCCGACGCTCGACCGTCGTGGAACGCCTCAAGATTGCGGGTACGCGCGTTCTGGGCGAGGTTTCCGTGCAGCTCGACGGCAGGGACGCCACTGCTGTTGAGCTGGCGGGCCAGCACCTTGGCGCCGCGCTTGGTGCGAGTGAAGACGATGGTGCGACCGGGCGCACTGATCAGGTCGACCAGGATCGGCAGGCGGTGTTCGCGATCCACATGCAGCACGTGGTGCGACATCGCGCTGACCGGTGACTGCGCGGAGTCGGCCTGGTGAGTGACCGGGTCTACCAGGAACTGCCGAACGAGGGTGTCGATCGCCCGGTCGAGCGTTGCCGAGAAAAGGAGCCGTTGGCCGCCGCGGGGCGTCTGGGCGAGCAGCCGGCGCACCGCGGGCAGGAAACCCAGGTCGGCCATGTGGTCAGCCTCGTCGATAACGGTGACCTCGATAGCGGCCAAGCTGCAGTGCCCCTGCGCGATCAGGTCCTCGAGTCGCCCGGGGCAGGCCACGACGATGTCGACGCCTCGGCGAAGCGCAGTCACTTGCGGGTTCTGGCCGACGCCTCCGAAGATCGTGCGGGAGGTCAGGCCAGCGGCCTGCGCCAGCGGCGCGAGGGCCTGGTCGATCTGGTTGGCCAGCTCACGGGTCGGTGCCAGGATCAGCGCTCGCGGTGACTTCGGCTTGGCTGACCGACCGTCGGACAGCCGGGCGACCAGCGGAAGCAAGAAGGCGTAGGTCTTGCCGGAGCCCGTGCGTCCACGGCCGAGCACGTCACGCCCGGCGAGGGCGTCCGGCAAAGTGGCGGCCTGGATCGGCGTCGGCGTATCGATGCCGAGGCCGGACAGGACGCCGGTTAGACGTGCGGGCACGCCAACGTCAGAGAATGAAGACAAGTGAAGATCGCTATCTGTGCGGGTATCTCACCGACAGCCGCGATTCCGAAGTCTCGGGCGGCTACACACGGAGCGGATGTCACTCGCTACGACGTGCGGACAACTCGCGGCAAGAATTCAACGAGCTGATCTGAGCACTCTACAGGACGGACCCCGAAACCCGCGCATCCCCGGAATGCCGAGGTAGCGTTCAAGAGCCGAAGCGGCGCTGCATGTCGCCATAGCCGATCGCACCGTCGAGGAAGCCGAGAGTGCCGTCGTCGAGCAGTTCCCGTCCGGCGCGTTCCAACATGCTGAGCGCGGCACGTGCCAGGCTGCCGCCAAGGCTGACCCGCTTGACACCGAGCGAGAAGAGCGTGGGCGCGTCAACGACGTTCGCCAGCCCGGCCACCACGTTGAGCGGCGCGGGGATGGCCGCGGCGAGCCGGCGGATCGCGTCCTCCTCGACAACGCCGGGCACGAAGATGCAGTCGGCCCCCGCCTCGACGTACCGGACCGCTCGCTCCACCGTCTCGGCGAACGCATCACCGATCGTGCCGGCGAAGTAGGTGTCAGTGCGGGCGTTCAGCACGAACGTGCCGCTGGGCGCTGCCGCTCGGGCGGCCGCAAGTCGGTCGGCGGCCTCATCCATGCCGATCAACCCGCCCTTGAATGCGTCCTCGATGTTGCACCCCACCGCCCCGAGCTCGACGGCTCGGGCCACGGTGTAGCCGACGTCGTCGGGGGTGTCGCCGTACCCGGCTTCGAGGTCCGCGGTCACGGGCACGCACACGGCTGCCACGATGCGACCGACATGCTCGAGCATCGTGTCGCGGTCCAGCGCTAGTCCATCAGGGACTCCGCAGGACCAGGCGATGCCTGCACTGGTTGTGGCGATTGCCGGGAACCCGACCTGCTCGAGGATCCGGGCGGAACCGGCGTCCCAGGCGTTGGGGAGCACGAAGCCCGGACCGGCGTGCAGGGCCAGGAGGGCGGATGCCCTGTCGGTCGACGGCCCGGTGGTCACGAGCCCACCCGGTCGACGTCGGCTGCCTCAGAACCGCCGGCTTCGCCTTGCAAGAGTTCAACCTCCCCTTCCACACATCGGCAGAGACGGCCGCGATGGCCGCCTCCCTCCTCGAGCCGTTTCCCGCGACGGATTTCCCTCATCTCGCAGAACAGACTACGGAGCACGTCCTGCTGCCCTGTTACGACTACGGGGAGGAGTTCGAGTTCGGGCTCACTCTGATCCTCGACGACCCGAACGAGCCCGAACGTCCTGAGAGTCAGTAGCCCCACCGATGGGAGACCGGCACGCCCAGCAGGGCGTCGAGCTCGTGGACCTCGTCGGCGAACTGGCCACGCAACTGCGCAGCCAGCGCAGGGTCCAACGTCGGACGGTCCGCCCCGTACGGTCGGTACAGCGCCTGCCGAATAACCGTAGATCGCTTGACGCGGGAGCGAAGCTTTCGCAGCCCGAGCCGTCTGGCGATGACCGATGCTGACCCCGCCGCCGAAGCAAGCCCGGCGTTTCGTGGAGTCCCTGCCACCATCCTGCGCTTAAGCGCCGCAGGAGCCAGAGTCAGTGGTCCGACTCCGAGGAACCTGAAGCACTCGTCGGCATACCGTTGAGGATCAGTTTTCAGGTCATCGAACAGTTGGACAAGCATTTGCTCGTCCGGGAAGTGCTGCCGGTACTGCTCGAGGTATCTGGCGTAGTGGCCGCGGCCCAGAAGGCGGGGAAACCGTTCCAATGCCGTCTCGAAGGATCCGTCATGCTGCTGGTTCTTTACCAGGTCGAGGTAGTCGGAGAAGGCGCGGTCGACCGGTTCACGGAGGCAGACCAGTAAGCGCATGCCCGGGTTGAGGGTAGCAATCCGCGAAGGTGCTTCATCGGAGGACAGATAGGAGTGCGAGATGCACCCTGACGCGCCATACGACCGGGCCCCTGCGAAGTGCTCGAGATACCAGTCCTGCCCCTTGGAGTAGTGGCTGTCGAAGTAGTACAGGCCCTTGTCCGAGGCGAGAAACACCTCAGGGTGCACCGCCAAAGTGTTGAAGAGCCACGTGGACCCCGCCTTGCTTGTGCCGATGTAGAGGAAATTAGGTACCGGACGATCACCGTTCACAGCATGTGCCCCTCCCGTACCCGATATTCAGTCCCCTGATCACCTTAGGGCCCAAGCGAGGTGCGCAAGACCAAAGGTGGGAAACACACCCGACTGCAAGCGATCGCGACGTCGGCCCGT
>JANLWJ010000482.1:0-5666 GCA_031364455.1 Actinomycetes bacterium
GTCGCCAAGACGCTCGTCGACGGACCTGCCCTCGAGGGCCTGGCCCTCGACGCCGACCTGCGGTGGAGCTTGGTGCACCGGCTGGTCGCCACCGGGAGCATCGGCGGCGAAGGCATCGAAGCTGAGTTCGAGCGCGACCGCACGGCCAGCGGTGAGCGTCAGGCAGCCGCGGCGCGCGCGGCCCTTCCGACTCTTGCGGACAAGGAGCACGCCTGGCTGGCCGCCATCGAGTCCGACGAGCTTCCCAATGCCCTGCTCAACGCCACGGTCGCCGGTCTCAACATCCCCGACCACGCCGAGCTCAACCGCGCGCTCGTCGACCGCTACTTCGCGATGGTCGAGACCGTCTGGCGGACCAGGACAAACGAGTCAGCACAAACGCTCATCGTCGGCCTCTATCCGTCGTTCTTGGTCGAGCAGGACATCATCGACCGAACCGAGGCGCACCTGGCGACCCACGAGTCGCCGCCAGCCCTTCGCCGGCTCCTGCTCGAGGGCGCCGACGGCATCCGTCGTTCCTTGTGCGCCCAGTCCACCCCCTAACCGCCGAGGGTTCAAGCCTCGAGGGCTACTCGGTGAGGTCGGAGTGCAGGGTGCGCGGGTGTCGGGCGTGCTCGCTCAAGGTATGCAGACCGGCCACGATGCCACCGGCTAGGTCACCCGCTGCGAACGACGACGTCATGGACATCGCGCCAAGCGCTGTTGCCCGGTCGTCGAGGTAGCGGGCAGCAGTCCGGCCGGTCAGGATCTCCAGACGCCGGTGCGCAGGGTCAATGACGACGACGACCGAACGGTCGGCGGCGTCACCGAGAGCGCCCAGTAGCTGGCGACCCTGCTCACGGAGATCACCGTCGGGGGCTCCGACGAAGACCGAGTAGGCCAGGTCGCTCTCGGTATGGGCGTGGGCGATCGCTCGCTCGATAGCGCCGACCTGCCCTGCCGAGAAGGCTTCACCAGCGGGCACTACAGCCACCCCCTTCGCGCACCGGTTCAGCCCGTGCGGCCGCGTCAAGATCAGTACCGCCGAGCCACACCGGTTCAGCCCACCACGACAGCCCTGGCCGGTACTTCGGACCACGCACCCACGACGGGATGTAGACCAGCAGGCTGACCAGGACATAGAAGGCGACGGGCAGAAGGACGAACCAGCCCAAGATTTCGACGGTGGACATGGCGTCACGGTAACCGAACCCGCCACCTCACGCCCAGCCGCTCCCCTGATTGGTCCCTGGTGCCTGTCTGACGGTTGATCCCAGCAGCCGGTAGTTGGAGGGGCCGCGGATGTCACTCGACCTAGCAGTGGCGGATTGCTTGCGCTTTCGGGCCAAATATCGCTGGCAGAACGCAGGCAATCCGCCATTCCTGGATCCGCTTCGCAGCGCACAGGTCAGAGCAAACGAACGACCAGACAGCTCTAGGCAGGGAGTGCGAGGTGTTCGAGGACGGCCCGCCCTGCCGCGTGTCCAACGCCACCGCCGGCATGGTCGACCAAGTAGGGAACCCACACCGGGTCGGCGCGGCCAGCCCCGAGGATCCGCCAGGCGGGACCCATCGGCTGAAAGGGAGCGTGGCGCATTCGCCAGCCAAGATCAGAGATGCTGCGGTCAGCCTTGACGTGGTTGCACCGACGGCAGGCCGATACGACGTTCTCCCACACATGCAGGCCCCCGCGACTCCGCGGGACGACGTGGTCGAGGCTGGTGGCTGGCAGGTCGCAGTAGACGCATCGTCCCCCATCCCGAGCGAAGACCGCGCGTCGGGTGAGCGGGACCGCGGCACGACGCGGCACGCGCACATAGCGAATCAGCCGAACCACTGAAGGCAGCGGCTCGGTTCGGTGTTCGCTCCGTGCCACTCGGTCGGTCTGCACGACGGCGTCAGCCTTCTGTGCAAGCACAAGCACCAGCGCTCTGCGGTCGGCAACGACGCAGAGCGGCTCGTAGGTGGCGTTCAGCACCAGCGCTCGAGACATAACCTGACCAGTGTGACGTGAGTCACGCCCAGGTGCCAGCAATAACCTACCTCGAACCCGATCCGCGGCCCTCTAGTCTGGGCGATATGCCCCGCGCCCCACGCCCCACATACCCCGACGCCGAGCGCCTTCCACTCGTCGACACCCTCCACGGTCATGCCGTCCCCGACCCGTACCGGTGGCTCGAGGACGCCGCGGACGCACGTACGCACGCGTGGTCGAAGACGCAGGACGCGCTCTTTGCTGCCGCCCGCGACACCTGGCCGGGCAAGGAGCACGTGCGACGTCGCGTCTCTGAGCTGGTAGCCGCCGGCGTCGTCACCGCGCCAGTCTGGCGTGGTGACCGGCAGTTCATCATGCGCCGGAGCGCGGACCAGGAACATGCGGTTCTGATCGTGATCGAGGCGGACGGCACCGAGCGCACGCTCCTCGACCCGATGGAGATCGACGCGACTGGCACCACAACGCTCGACACCTGGCAGCCGAGCAAGGAGGGCCACCTGCTGGCCTACCAGCTCTCCGAAGGCGGTACCGAAGAGTCGGTGTTGCGCGTCATGGACGTTGCTACCGGCGACACCGTCGACGGCCCGATCGACCGGGCCCGCTACTCCCCCGTTGCCTGGCTGCCGGGTGGGGAGTCCTACTACTACGTTCGCCGCCTTCCGGCCGATCAGCTGCCGGAGGGCGAGGAGCAGTTCCACCGAAGGGTATGGCTGCACCGCGTCGGAACCGATACAGACACTGACACGCTCGTCTTCGGCGACGGCCTGGACGCCACCAACTACTACGGCGTCACTGTCAGCCGCGACGGACGGTGGCTGTCGATCACGGCATCGGCCGGCACCGAACCCCGCAACGACCTGTGGGTTGCCGACATTTCAACGTCCTCCCCCGACAAACCCGAACTCGTCACCGTGCAGGAAGGCGTTGACGCACAGACGATGCTGCACTTCGGACGCAACGGACTGATCTACGCCTACACGAACGCTGGCTCGCCGCGCGGCCGCATCCTCGTCACCGAGCCCGGCGTCTGGTCGCTCGACCAATGGCGCGACCTGGTTCCGGAGGATCCCGAAGCCGTCCTCGAAGGATGGGCGATCCTCGACGGCGACGCGCTGCCCGACCCCGTCCTGCTCGTGGTCAGAAGCCATCACGCGGTTGGGCGCATCCACCGCCACGACCTCGACTCCGGCGCCGAGACCGGCTCGGTACCGATGCCAGGGCTGGGAACCGTCGCCGGTGTCAGCGACCGCCCAGAAGGCGGACACGAGGCGTGGTTCGGCTACACCGACCACATCACACCACCGTCGGTCTACCACTACGACGCACGCACCGACGCGACCACGCTGTGGGCCAATGCGCCAGGGTCGGTCGACGTCCCTCCCGCCACCTCAGAACAGGTTGTCTACCGATCCAAGGACGGCACCGACGTCCGGATGTTCGTCATTCGCAGGTCTGACGCCGATGCCGGGCCGGTACCGACCATCCTGAACGCATACGGCGGCTTCGGCATCCCCCTGACGCCGGCCTACTCAGCAACGATCCTGGCGTGGGTGGAGGCTGGCGGTGCGTACGTCATTGCCAACCTCCGCGGCGGTGGCGAGGAAGGCGAAGACTGGCACCGCGGCGGAATGCGCGACACCAAGCAGAACGTCTTCGACGACTTCCACGCCGCCGCCGAGTGGCTGATCGAGCACGGCGTGACCACGAACGAGCAGTTGACCATTTCTGGAGGTTCGAACGGCGGGTTGCTCGTCGGTGCAGCGCTCACCCAGCGGCCGGACCTCTACGCCGCGGTCATCTGCGCGGCTCCGCTGCTCGACATGGTCCGCTATGAAGAGCACGGTCTCGGCCCGACCTGGTCGGACGAGTACGGCAGCGCGGCCGACCCCACCGAGCTCGGCTGGCTGCTGTCTTACTCGCCCTACCACCACGTTCGCGATGGAGTGGACTACCCCGCGACGCTCTTCACCATCTTCGACGGCGACACCCGCGTCGACCCGCTGCACGGCCGCAAGATGGCTGCGGCACTGCAGCACTCCACCACCGGCTGCCGCCCCGTGCTGGTGCGGCGCGAGTCCGATGTCGGCCACGGCGCACGCGCCGTCACCCGCGCCGTCGAGCTGTCGGTCGACACGTTGGCGTTCGCCGGAGCCCAAACCGGCCTCGACTGGGATGCCTGAGGCCTAACGTTCAATGACCATGCCAATCACCATCGACCAGATCACCACAGAGGCGGTCCAGCGGTTCTTCGACACGTGGTACGGGTCGATCATCTCCGTGGTCGTCATCGTGGTGCTCGCCCTGGTGGCCCGGTGGATCTGGCACAGGTTCGTCCGACGGACGACCGCCACGTTCACGCAGTCAGCGGTTACTCGCTACCTGACCGGTGACAAGGAGTCACCACGCGATCGGGACATGGCCATCGAGCGCTACCGTGCACGAGCCACCGCGGTGTCGGGAATGCTCAGCTCGGTTGGCACTTTCGTCATCGCCTCGGTCGCGATCCTCTTCGCTCTCAGTGTCGTCGGCATCAACATCGCACCTCTGCTGGCCAGTGCAGGTATCGCCGGTATTGCGATCGGCTTTGGCGCGCAGACGATCGTCCGCGACTTTCTCTCCGGTGTCTTCATGATCTTGGAGAACCAGTACGGCGTCGGCGATGTCGTGACCGTCAATGGAATCACCGGCATCGTTGAGGACGTCGGGCTTCGCATCACGACGTTGCGCGACTTCGATGGCACAGTCTGGTACGTCACGAACGGTTCGGTCACCGAGCTCGGCAACCGCAGCCAAGGGTGGTCAGTAGCGGTGGTCGACGTGCCAGTTGGTCACAGCGCCGACCTCGAGCGCGCCAAAGAGGTCCTGCTCCAGACCGTCTCTGACCTGCAGCAAGACCCCGTATGGAGCAACCGGATCATGCCCGACGATCCGATCGTCGGGGTCGAGTCGATCACCCCGACGGCGGTCACCATGCGAATCCGCCTGCACACCGTCCACGAGCAGCAGGTCTCCGTCGCGCGCGAGATCAGGGTTCGCGCCATGAAGGCGCTCGAGAGCGCCGAGGTGCCGACGCCGTACCAAGGCACGCCGCCCCCGGATGAACCGGCGCAAGCGGGCCCCGCTACGTGAAAGGGCGGCGGGCCGGTCGTACACCGAGGAGGGTTGGTGCACATCCGGCGCCGCCGCCATAGGGTCCGCGTCGGCTGAGATGCGGAGGTTCGCAGCCGGCAACGTCGGTCCCCTTGCCCGTTCTTTACGTGCATCGGTAGGTCGGCAACGCGCTCTTGAGCGAACCTGGAAGAATCACCCGCGTGGACGCATCTCAGCAGACCTTCTACGACCGCATGGGCGGCAGTGCGACCTTCACACGCCTGGTCGCTGCCTTCTACGAGGGTGTTGCCGGCGACGAGGTGCTGCGGCCCCTGTACCCCGAGCAAGATCTCGGCCCAGCTGCCGACCGCCTTCGGATGTTCCTCGAGCAGTACTGGGGTGGCCCCACCACCTACTCCGACCAGCGCGGACACCCTCGGCTGCGCATGCGGCATGCCCCATACCAGGTGGACGCCTTGGCCCGCGACCAGTGGCTGCTGCACATGCGGACGGCCGTCGACTCCCTCGAGCTGGCCGACGACCTCGACGCCGAGCTCTGGAACTACCTGCAGATGGCCGCGCACTCGCTGGTAAACACGAT
>JANLWJ010000483.1:0-9188 GCA_031364455.1 Actinomycetes bacterium
CTGCGCGACAAGGAGAAGACGCTGCTCGGCGAGAAGGCCACCCGCGAGCGCGAGTGGAAGGCCGGCGACATGGACGTCGTGGCGGAGGTCGACGAGGACCTCGTCGCCGAGGTCCTGGCAACGGCCACCGGCATCCCGGTCTTCAAGCTGACCGAGGAGGAGAGCCAGCGCCTCATCCGGATGGAGGACGAGCTGCACAAGCGCGTCATCGGCCAGGAGCAGGCGATCAGGGCGCTGTCGAAGGCGATCCGACGCACCCGAGCTGGGCTCAAAGACCCCAAGCGCCCAGCAGGCTCGTTCATCTTTGCCGGCCCCTCCGGTGTGGGTAAGACTGAGCTGTCCAAGGCACTCACCGAGTTCCTCTTCGGTGATGAGGACGCGCTCATCGCCCTCGACATGAGTGAGTTCAGCGAGAAGCACACGGCGTCTCGACTCTTTGGCTCGCCTCCCGGATACGTCGGCTACGAAGAGGGCGGCCAGCTCACCGAGAAGGTGCGGCGCAAGCCGTTCTCGGTGGTGCTCTTCGACGAGGTCGAGAAGGCACATCCAGACATCTTCAACTCGCTGCTGCAGGTGCTCGAAGAAGGTCGGCTCACCGACGCTCAGGGTCGGACTGTTGACTTCAAGAACACCGTCATCATCATGACGACCAACCTTGGTAGCCGTGATGTGTCAAAGGGTGTCAATCTCGGGTTCGCCGCTGACAACGACCGCACCACTGCCTACGAGGCGATGAAGTCCAAGGTGCAGCAGGAGCTCAAGCAGAACTTCCGTCCGGAGTTTCTCAACCGAATCGACGACATCATCGTCTTCCACCAGCTGAGCGAGGAAGAGATCGTCAGCATCGTCGACCTGATGGCTGCCAAGCTCGAGGAGCGCCTCAAGGACAAGGACATGGCGATCGAGCTGACCACGCCGGCCAAGCTGCTGCTCGCGAAGAAAGGCTACGACCCCGTGCTCGGAGCCCGACCGCTGCGACGCACCATGCAGCGCGAGCTCGAGGACCAACTGTCGGAGCAGATTCTCTACGGTGAGCTCAAGGCCGGCTCGATCGTTGTGGTCGACGTTGAGGGTGAGGGCGATGACGCCACGTTCACCTACAAGAGCGAGCCAAGGGCAACGCTTCCGGACATCCCTGACCACCCCGACCTGCAGGCGATCGAGACGGTCGACTCCGGTGATGTGGGCGAGGCGGGGCCCGCCGCGTCCGTCGAGGAGTAGCAGCTACTCGGGTAAACGGAAGGCCGACTGTTCGTCGCTGACCACCAGGCCATCGGCCAGCAGGCTGGCGAGTGCGCGTTCGCGCTGCTCGGGCTCGCTCCACGCTGAGTCAAGCGCGCTCTTGTGCAGCGGACTGTCGGCGTCCCGGAGCGCTGCGAGGAGGCGACCTCGGCACTGGCGATCGGTGCCGGCATAGGTCTGTCCGCGGCGCGGTGGCCCGTCCCACGTTGGGTAGCCGTTGGCTCGCCAGACGCAATGCTGGGCGATCGGGCACGCGTCGCACTTGGGTGATCGCGCGGTGCAGACCAAGGCGCCCAGCTCCATGATCGCGATGGATACACGCGCGGCCCCTTCCGGTTCGATGGGCAGCAGGTCGAGTGCGCGCTGGCGCTCCTTGGAGTTCACCGCACTGGACGCCGGGAACTCGACACCGTCTAGCCATCTGGCGTGGACGCGTCTGACGTTGGTGTCCAGCACGGCGTGCCGCTGCCGGAAGGCGAACGAGGCGACTGCGGCGGCGGTGTACTCGCCGACGCCAGGCAGCGAACGAAGATCGGCGATGTCGGAAGGAACGGCGCCGCCGAACGAGTCTCGACACGTAACTGCGGCCGCGTGCAGCCGCAGCGCGCGGCGGGGGTAGCCGAGCCGTCCCCAGGCTCTGATGGCGTCGCCGGGTGCGTCTGCGGCGAGGGAGGTCGGCGTCGGCCAGCGCTGCATCCACTCTGTGTACACCGGAAGGACGCGGGCGACCGGTGTCTGCTGCAGCATCACCTCGCTGACCAGGACACCCCAAGGGTCGGGGTCCGACCGCCAGGGCAGCGTCCGAGCAGAGTCCTCGAACCATCGCTCCACGACGTCCACGGCAACGGTCTCGGTCATCGATGCCATCGTGGCATGGTCAAAGGCACCCGCGAGAGCAGTGGTTCTCACTAGGGTAGGCCCGTGGTTCTTCGACCTGTCGGTGACCAGCCGCCCGGCGTCTACTGGATACGCCGTGGGCTGATGCTTGCGGCGCTCCTTCTGCTCGTCGCCATCGTGTGGTGGATCTGGCCCAGCGGGGGCGACACGGAGCAGCCGACCGCCGATCCAACACCGAGCCCCACCGCGTCCGTCACGCCCAGCGACACGACATCGACCAGCCCGAAACCGACCAAGACGAGGGAACCGAAGGACAAGCTTCTGCCGCCTTGCGATGACTCCGCCATCGAGGTCACCGTCGCCACCGATGCCGAGACCTTCCCAGCCGACCGCCAGCCCACCTTCACCTTCGCAGTTGAGAACGTGTCCGACGAGGCGTGCAGCCGTGACGTCGGACAGGCGGCCAACGAGCTGCTCGTCACCTCCGGTGGTACCCAGGTCTGGTCATCCGACGACTGCAGCCCTGGCGGCGATGCCGACCCAACGAACTTCGACCCCGGCGACCGGTTCGTACAGCCGGTGAACTGGCCCAAGGTGCAGTCGGCGGAGGGCTGTCCGACCCCCCAGGAGGCGGCGTCCGCTGGGTCATACCAGGTCGTCGCCCGCAACCTCGACAAGATCAGCGAGCCAGCCGTCTTCGTGCTGGAGTAGGGCCCCCGTGAGCCGCTGGCCACGGCTCAAGGTGGAGCGGTTATCGGACGACACTTCTGCTACCAGACGGTGCTCACACCAGACAGCGCGCCGTGGCAGGAGGACCGGTGCCGGCGTCGCACGAGACCCATGACCCGGGACCCGTTGGCGCACCCCGTGGCGCCCCGGTCCTGGTGGCGATCATTGCTGGCACCAAGACGCGCATCAAGGTTCTCGAGAAGCTGCTCAACCAACCGGGCGTCATCGTCTGCGGTGGTGCGCAGGAGCCAGGGGCGGCCGAAGAGCTGATCCTTGCGACGCGGCCGGCTGCGGTTCTGCTCGACCTTGACCTTTGGTCTGGCGGGCTCGAAGCCATCGAGCGGATCATGGCCAACCGAGCTACGCCCATCGTCGTGATCGGACCGGCTGCTGAGCATCCCGAGGCGGCTATCGCTGCCGGTGCCGTTGACGTGGTCGGCGCGCTAGACGTGGCCCCCGGGTCGGCCGAGTACGCACACATGGTGATGCGGCACCTCAAGATCGCCAGTCGGGTGCGTGTGATTACGCACCCGCGTGGTCGTTTGCGCGGACGTGGCGTGCGCGGGCCAGCGTCCCAGTCACCGCTCCCTCCGGCCGACCGGACCGACCAGTCCGCGGACGGCAACGAGTCGGCCGGTCCCGGAGCACAACGAGCTGAAGCCCGGGGAAGCTGGACGCATTCATCAGACCGAATCCGTCGTCAGGTGACGCAGCGCCCGCGGCCGGTGCCGCTCCGTCAGGGACCGCTCGTCGTTGCGATTGGCGCTTCGACCGGAGGGCCTCCGGCGCTGGCCACGATCCTTGCCGAGCTACCTGCCGACCTGCCAGCAGCGGTTCTGGTGATCCAGCACATGGCAGAGGGCTTCGTCGAAGGGCTCGCTCGCTGGCTGGACGGAGTCTGCGCCGCGCCCGTGGTCGTCGCTGTCGATGGTGAGCGGCTGCAGCCGGGCCAGGTGTACCTCGCCCCAGCGAACCAGAACATGATCGTTCGCCCCGGCTTCCGGGTGGGACTCACCGACCCGCCGCCTGGCCAGTTCCACGTACCGGGCGTCGACGTCACGTTTCGATCGGTCGCCCAGGTATCCGGTCAGTACGCAGTTGCCGCCCTCCTCACCGGCATGGGCCGCGACGGCGCTGCCGGCTTGAAGGTCCTGCGCGACATCGGTGCCTTCACGATCGGTCAGGACGAGTCGACCAGTGTCGTCTGGGGGATGCCTGCGGCAGCGCAGGAGGTGGACGCGGTCGATCTCGAGTTGCCGCTGCCGGCGATCGGCCAGGCGATCGTGACCGCCGTGCTGCACGCGGTAGACGAGATCGTCGAGGTGGGGTCATGAAGATCCACGTCCTCACCGATGCCGAGTACGCCGTTGTCACCGAGTCACTGGTTCGGATGGCGGGTTTGGTCTTCGACATCAGCCGGCGAGGCGCGATCAGTGCCATCTTGCACGAGCGGATGGACAAGACGAACCACAAGTCGACCGGGTCCTACCTTGCCCATGTTGAGTCGACGCTGGGCGCCGTCGAGCGCCAGCAGCTGCTCGATGCGGTCACGATCCAGGAGACGCACTTCTTCCGGAACCTTCCGCAGGTCGAAGCACTTCGCCGCGACGTTCTCCCCGACCTGCTGCGTCGCAGCCGCAGCACCGGGCGTCCGCTGACTATCTGGTCGGCCGGCTGTTCGACTGGCGAGGAGCCATACACGCTTGCCATGTTGCTGGTCCAGCTCTTTGAGGAGACCGGACCCTTCCCGGTGAAGATCATCGGGACCGACGTGTCTGCCGCGGCTCTGGATGTTGCCCGCGCCGGCGTCTACTCCGGTAGGACGATCCAACTGGCTGAGCCGGGCGCCGTGGAACGCTGGTTCGACGCGCGCTCGGACGGCAGCTACTCCGTTGCCCAGCCCGTGCGGGATCTCGTTGAGTTCCGTCTGCAGAACCTGGTTACCGATGAACCTCCCTTCGGTACTAGCGAGGTCGACCTCGTGGTCTGCCGCAACGTGACGATCTACTTCGGCCGCGAGACGACAGTTCGGCTGGTCAGGGGCTTCCACCGGCTTCTCGCCATGGGTGGCTACCTACTCCTGGGACACGCCGAGACCCTGTGGCAGATCTCAGAGGACTTCAGCCTGCTGCCCGTCGGCGAGGCGTTCGTCTACCGGAAGGACGCTGTTCCACAGAACGGGCGTCGTTCGTCGGTGGGGCGACCACCGGCTCCCGCTCCGCCACTCCAGCGCCGCGTGATGCGCGACGTCCTTCGGGTCCCGAGTCTGCGCCAACGGCGAGCCCCGGCACCAACGCCTCCGGCTATGCCCGCCGCGCCTCCAGTCGCATCGCCGCTCGAAGACCTCATCAAGGCTCGGGACGCCTTAAACGCTGGGAAGTACGCCGAGGCGGCCTCTCTCGCCGAACGCGCCACTGCTGCCCATCCACTACTCGTAGATGGCTACATCATCGAGGGAAGAGCCCTGAGCAACCAGGGCGATGATGACGGAGCGATCGCGGCACTCCGCAAGGCGGTCTTCCTTGACCCAACAGCCGCTCACGCGCACTTTCTACTGGCCACGACCTTGGCCCGGGTCGGCGATCCAGACGGAGCCGCCCTATCGTTCGCCTCGGCGGCCGAGACCCTGCCGAGAGCATCTTCTGAGACGCTGTCGGATCTGCTTGATGGTCGGGCGGTCTCAGATTTGGTAGACCTATGTCGTCAGTTGGCTGTTTCTCTGCAATCCGACCCAGAGCCATCGGTCGGCGCGGGTGCGGCTTCTCGCGACGATGGACGGAGACGCTAGTGAGCGGCTACATCACATTTCGCATGAACGGCCGTGACCTTGCGTGCGAGCTCGATGAGGTGCGCGAGGTCGTCCGAGCTGTCGGGATCGAGCCGCTCCCTGGCACTCGCGCGCCGGTCAGCGGAATGATTGAGCTGCGGAATGACCCGCTGCCAGTGATCGACCTCCGCTCAGATGCCTACCCCGGCGAAGAGGGGGACGTCCTTGTGCTGAACCCTCTGGACGGTGGCAGTTACGGGGTGGCTGTTGACCGGGTGCTTGCTGTCGTCAGTGACGACGAGCTGGTCGTCGAGGAGGGCGACGCACCCGCCGGTCTTCCGGCGTATGTGACGCGAGTGCTGCGTCGTCCTGAGGACCGCGCGCCGGTCATGTTGGTTGCGCTGCGCGCGCTCGCCGGGCTGGAGACCTCCGGCACCGCCTGACTGCCGCAGGCGATCAGCAGCGGCTAGACGTAGCGTTCGAGGATGCTCGACTCGGCCAACCGCGAAAGGCCCTCTCGAACGGTTCTGGCCCGCGCTTCGCCGACACCCTCGACGGTCTGTAGATCGTCGATGCTCGCTGCCAGCAGTCGCTGGAGCCCTCCGAAGTTCTCGACGAGCCGATCGACGACGGTGTTGGGCAGCCTTGGCACTCGGGCCAACAGGCGGTAGCCGCGCGGGCTGATCGTGAGATCGAGGTCGTCAGCAGCGCCTGGGTAGCCCAAGGCTTTGGCGACGAGGGCGAGGTCGAGAAGTTCGACATCGGTGAGTGCATCGAGATCAGCCAGCGCTCGTTCGACTGTCCGCGTGCGGCGTCCGGACGGTAGGTAGTCGCGGACGACAAGTTCCCGGTCGATGTCAACGCCGCCGATGAGCTCGACGAGCTGGAGGGAAAGCAGGCGTCCGTCCGATCCGAGTTCGACCACGTATCCGTCGATCTCGCGGGCGATTCGCAGAACCATCTCGAGGCGTTGAGCGACGACGGTGACGTCCCGCACGGACACGAGGTCTTCGATCTCGAGGTCGGACAGGGTGCCGGAGACCTCGTCGAGGCGCATCTTGTAGCGCTCCAGAGTGGCGAGCGCCTGGTTTGCACGCGACAAGATGGCGGCCGAGTCCTCGAGCACGTAGCGTCGCCCTGCGACGTAGAGGGCGATGATGTTCATCGACTGACTGACCGAGAGCACCGGGTAGCCGGTCTGCTTGGCGACACGCTCAGCCGTGCGGTGGCGGGTGCCCATCTCGTCGGAGTTGATGCTCGGGTCGGGCATCAGGTGAACGGCGGCACGATGGATCGTGGTGGCGTTGGCCCCGAGGATGATGGCGCCGTCCATCTTCGCTAGTTCACGGAGCCGGGTGGCTGTGAACTCGACGTCGAGGGTGAACCCGCCACTGCAGAGGGCTTCGACGTCTTTGTCGTAGCCGAGGACGAAGAGTCCACCGGTGCGTCCGCGCAGGATTCGCTCGAGGCCGTCACGCAACTGGGTGCCCGGAGCCACCGTCGCCAGCGTCACCAGTAGCTGAGTGTCCGCGTCGCTCGCTGCCGCCTTGTCACTGGTCGCCACGGGCACGCTCACAAACTTGGTTGGACACCTCGGGTCACTGGCACGCGCGAGGCGGCCTGAATGGCGCCGAGTCTAGCCGTGCGCGGCCTCCTGGAGCGCGATCGCAAGCGCATCGTGGATGTCGGCGACCGGCGAGATGGTGATGCCGTCGGGTACTGGACCGTCGTATCGAGGGGTAATCGCGCGACGAAAGCCCAGCCTGCTGGCCTCCACGAGCCGCCGTTCGATTCCCGAGACTGTGCGTACCTCACCGGCCAGCCCGATCTCACCGAACGCCACCAGGTCAGGAGCCAGGGGACGGTCCATGCACGCACTCGCCAGCGCCATGGTCAGTGCGAGGTCAGCGGCCGGTTCGCGCAGCTGTACCCCGCCAACGGTTGCGGCGTAGATCTCTGAGGCAACAAGGGGTACTCGGCCCCGGCGGGTGAGCACTGCCACGACCATCGCGAGTCTGGATGAGTCGATGCCGGCGCTGGTGCGGCGGGGGTTGTTGGCAGTCGTAGGTGAGACGAGGGCTTGAACCTCGGCGACGAGGGGCCGCCTGCCCTCGAGTGTCACGGTGACGCAGGTGCCGGCCACTGGCGAGGTGTGCCGGCCGATGAAAAGACCGCTGGGATCGACGACACCTTCGATGCCGTGGTCGCTCATCACAAAGCAGCCAACCTCGTCGGTGGGGCCGAACCTGTTCTTGGTGGCTCGGCCAAGGCGGAGGGTGCTGTGTTGGTCACCCTCGAACGTCAAGACGACGTCGACGAGATGTTCGAGGAGCCGCGGGCCTGCAACCGAGCCGTCCTTGGTGACGTGTCCAACGAGCACCGTTGCGATGGCGCGTTCCTTGGCGAGCCGGATGAGGGTAGTTGCGGCTTCTCGCACCTGAGTTACTCCACCCGGTGCGCCGTCGATCTCGGGGGTCGAGACCGTCTGCACTGAGTCCAGCACCAGGAGGCCTGGTCCAACGGCGTCTATCTGGCTCAGTACGGCTGCCAGGTCGGTCTCAGCGGCGAGCCAGAGGTTGGCATGGACGGCGTTGATTCGGTCTGCGCGCAGGCGCACCTGAGCGGTTGACTCTTCACCGGTTACGTAGAGGGTCGTGACGCCGGCTCGGGCTGACCGGGCGGCGACGTCGAGGAGGAGGGTGGACTTGCCTACGCCTGGTTCACCAGCCAGCAGTACCACCCCTCCCGCGATGAGTCCACCGCCCAGCACCCGGTCGAGCTCATCGACCCCGGTGCTGCGGCTGCGGGCGGCATCGACGTCCACCTCGACGATGGGGCGAGCCGGGGCGCTGACTGGGCCAGCGGTCACCCCACGCGCTTTGGGACCGGTTTCGTCGACGGTGCCCCATGCCTGGCACTCACCGCAGCGGCCGACCCATTTTGTCGTCGCCCAGCCGCACTCGGCGCACCGATAGTCGGGGCGGGTCTTTTTGGCGGTGGGTCGGGGGTTTCCGGTCACGTTCTACCTCCTCGGTATGGATAGGACGTTAGGTCACGCCACCGACAGGGACGACGTGGACCGATCGTGCGGGCGTCTGGGTGCGGCAACTGCCGTCAGGGCAGCACTTCCTTCACCCAGATTCGCTCCCAGCCGGGGGTCAGCGTTTGCGCGATGCCTTGCGGGAAGGAGCTGGCCGGTTCGGCTTGGCCCTTCCCGACTTGTTGGTCTTTGGCTTGGTGGCGGCAGAAGGCACGGTGGTGGCGGCGGACTTGCCGGCGGCCGTGGCGGCCTCCGCGGCGGCCGCAACAGTGGCCGGGTGCGGGGCTGGGCGATTGCCGCCGGCGAGACGGTCCTCGCAGAGCCGGCAGAGCTCGGCGTAGGCGGCTTCTCCCATCAGCTCGACGAGCTCATCACGATTGCTGAGGTAGACCGGTCTGGTCCCGACGTGAGCCTCGGTGTTGGCGGTGCAGTACCAGTCAAGGTCGTGCCCGCCTGGCCCCCAGCCGGCGCGGTCGTACTCGCCGACGATGATTTCGAGGTACTCGGTGCCGTCGGGGCGCTCGACGTGGCGGTAAGTGCGCCGGATCGGCAGTTGCCAGCAGACATCCGGCT
>JANLWJ010000487.1:0-3173 GCA_031364455.1 Actinomycetes bacterium
CAGCTGTTGAAGGACCACGCCGGCGAAGCCAGGGCACCCGACAAAGTCATCGACTTGTTGAAGTACGGTCCGGTCGCTTACCCAGGTTGGTTTGAAACCGATCCGCCGACTTATTTCTATCCTGAGCCCCTTCTCAGCGCACTCGGAGTCGAGAGGCACGTCCCACCATCACCCAACGAGTAGCGGCCTTGGCGGCGCCAGCGGCCGGGCGGCTGACGGTGGTCAGGCCCGGCAACACATGGGAGCGCTCGACGTTCAGCGCTACTCCTTCCTTGCTGACAGCCAGACTGACACGTCGCCACGACGACCTACCAGGACACCAGCTTCCACACTTCGGGTCGCACCCGCGCTTCATCGACCGCACCAAAGGCCGCAGCCGCCGCCTTGAGGTGCTCCATGGCCTTCGCCTGTTGGCCGGCTCGGTGGTATAGGTCGGCAACGTGGTCATGCAGAGCTGCGGCCCTGTGCAGATCTCCTTGGGCAAGTCCGAGCTGAAGAGCCTCTTGAGCCGGCACGAGGGCTTTGTCGATGGCGCCCTCCTGCGCGTACACCCGGGCGAGGTTGTTCAGGGCTGCTACCTCGAGCTCGGTACTACCGGCAACGTGCGCGAGGTCCTTGCTCTCCTGGAGGTACCCGATTGCTGTGTCGCAATCGCCCTTGGCGCAGGCAAGTACACCTAGCACGTTCTTCGCCTGTGACATCGAGACGGCATCGCCACTCTCGATAGCGAGGCGCAGTGCCTGCTCACCGATTTTCTCCGCTCCCGGGTCACCTTGGCGGTAGCTGACGAGGGCCAGGTCGGCGGCAACTTGGGCGCGCATGGCCAGTCCGCCATCGGGCTCCAGTAGCTCGGCTGCGCTTTCGAGGTGGGCGCGGGCGACGTCCCAGTCGCCGAGCCGGTCGTGCACCTCAGCCAGCTTGTGCTCGATGACGGCCAGTTGGTGCGGGTCATCGCTGGCGGTGGCTGCTGCGGCCTTCTCGTATGCGGTGAGGGCGTCGTCGTACCTGCCCAGTGAAGTGAGCGCATCACCGGTCGCGGCGTGGTTAATGGCTGGATCGTGCCCGAGTGCGAGTGCCGATCGAAGATGCTCGAGGGCCTCGCGATGCGCGTAGAGGGTGATGGACTGCTGCGCGGCGACCCAGTACCAGTCGCGCGCCTCCGGCTCTCGTCCCGCGAGGGCAAAGTGCCGAGCAACGCGGCCGGCTGGAACACCCCCGCCATCGACGGTGCCCTGACGTACGAGGACATCCGCTGCCCGACCGTGGAGCAGGCGCAAGCGAGCCAGTCCAACGCGCTCGATGACCATGACTCGCAGCGCGTCGTGCGGAAAGTCGTAGCCATTTCGTTCGGGATCTTCGACGAGCAGACCGCGCGATACTGCATCCTCAAGGGACTGGACGGTCTCGACTTCATCACGCCCACTGACCTGCCGAATTAGGTCTGGATCAGCCACGGTCCCAATCACGGCTGTAGCCCCCAGGGTCTGTCGCGTGGCGGCAGGCGCGGTGTTCAAACGGGCGCCGACCAGCTCGTGGAACTGGCCGGAGGGAGACCCGCCGACCTCGCGGGAGGCCAGGACGTACTCGGCCAGCAGCCGAGGGTTGCCTCCTGTGCGGCGGTAGGCCTCGGCGGGGTCGATGGACTTTGCATTGAGTGCTCCGAGCGCCTGCCCCGTTTGCTCGGCGTCCCACTCCTTCAGCGTCACTACTGTCGCGACCTCATCGAGGCTGGAGCCTTCAAACGCTTCGCTCTGCAGGGTCGCAAGCACGAGCACGCCAGACGGCGGCCGCCGCAGCAGATACCCCAGAAGGTCAGCGGAGGTGGGATCGAGCCAGTGGGCGTCGTCGACGACGAGGAGACCGGGAACTGGGCCGCGCAATGCTTGGCTGACGGCCTCGCGAATGAGGTCGAAGAGGCGGGCGCGCTCACCCGGTGACTCGACGGCCTGGCCAACGGCGCCCAGGGAATCGGCCATTTCTGGGTCGCGTTCGGAGAGCGCCTTGGTGAGATCGATGACCGTTGCGTAGGCAAGGCCCAGCTCGGCTGCATGGCCGCGAAGTGAGATGGGAGCGCCGCCAGCGTCCTCAACACCTTTGCGAAGTTGAGCCGCGAGCGTGGTGCGCCCGAGGCCAGGTACACCGACGAGAAGTGCGCTCGCACCCTCATGGGTAGCCGACCTCCAGGCCGCTACAAGCGCCGCCGCCTCTCGGTCTCTTCCGGTCACAGTTGTTGCGAAATGCGGCGTGATCTGTTCCGTCGGTTCCGGGTCCGCAAGCTCGGTCGTGGCTCTCGACCGAAGTGGGGGCTCGAGGCGATTGGCCCGAATGTCGTCGTAGAGCTCAGTCGTTTCCGGCAGCGGTGCAACACCGAGCTCTCGGTCAAGGTTGCGAACACAGTGGCGGTACTGCTTAAGCGCGGTCGGTCGCTCACCGGTCCAGGTATAGAGCCGCATGAGTTCACGATGAGAACCCTCACTCAGGGGGTCGAGTTCCACCCATCGACGGGCAGCCTCGATGGCATCGTCGAGCCGGCCCGCGGAGGTTTCGATGTCTGCCACGCGCGACAGCACCATGACCAGGCGTTCGCGCAGCCGATGGCTGGTGGCGGCCGTCCAGTCGTCGAACTCGGCGCTGTCACGCAATGAGAATCCTGCGAGGAACGCATCCGGCGCCAAGGCAGCGGCCTGCCTGAGCGCCGCCGCCTCCTCACTGGCGGCCAGGGTCTCAAACTCGGCTACGTCACTCCAGGTCTGCTTCGTGTCGAGCTCGATCTCACCGCGACGGATCAGTAGTGCCGGGCCAGCGCCAGCAGCCGCTGAAAGGGTTCGGCGCAGCGACGCCCTGGCGCGTGCTTGTTCGGACTCGGGCCACAGGAGAGCGGCCAGGCTCTCGCGTCGCTGTGGTCGGCCGGTGACCGCCAGATAGGCAATGAGCGCCACAGCCTTGCGGGTGTCGAAGGTGATCGGGGATCCTGCCACCGAGAGCTCTGGGGCGCCGAAGAGCCGCAGCCGGAGTTCGTTCACGTCGGAACCGTAACGCTTTTGAGGCCGCTAGCGTCCAAACTCATCAAAGTAGGCCGTTGCCGTAACGCTTTCGGAACGCGAGGTGCACCATGCTCGATCCGTACCAAGGTCCGACCCCGCCAGGGGGTTCAGCACCAGGAGGCGATGTGG
>JANLWJ010000497.1:0-1870 GCA_031364455.1 Actinomycetes bacterium
TGCCGCCGATTGGGACGCGACCGATAAGGTTCTATTCGGCACCTTTGTCGGACTCCAGATCGTAGACGGCGCGCAGACGAGTTACGCCTCGCATCATCCTGACGAGTTCAGGGAAGCCAATCCGGTACTCGGATCGCATCCGTCTGACGCCAAGATTATCCTATTCAAGTCTGCCCTGGTCGGCGGCGTGTATTGGCTGGTAAAGGACGTTGATCCTACTCAGCGCAAGATCGTGCTAGGCATTCTCGATCTGTTGTATGTGAGCGTGACGGCACATAATGCGGCGATCGGCGTTAAGATTGGATTTTGATTATTGCAGAGCCGCTGGCGAAGCGGTAGGATTGCAGTTAATACCGCTGCGCTGCTCGCTAAGAATGGAAGCGGTATTAAAATAGGGCCGTGTAGCCTGCGGATCGCCGGACTCAGCGTAACCGGCAATGAGTTCTCCGGGTTCGCATCGACGGATGCGGAAATTTGAGGCCATGCGCCTATAAGAACTGCTGGGGTAAGGCCCGGATAGGCCCAGACTGGCTACGTATCCAGATTTGTACGCGACAGCCGGAGAGACGGCACAGAACATCGTTCCAAACGGGGTCGGTCATTTGCTGGGCCGTGTCAGCAAAAGCCGTGGCTTCTATCCCGTAAGACCACGGCACAGATTCATGAGATGCTTGGGTAGCACCCAAGATAAACTCGGAGGCCGAAACGGCTACGGGGTACACGAGCGATGTATCGGCCCGCTATGCCTTCACGGTAACGGCGTGGGCAATCCCCGACCAATTAGGAGTAGACTTACCTTTCCTCCCGACCTAGCGCGAGCTAGGTATTTAGCGGGCGCACTCTAACCAGGTGCCGCCCGCTTTTTCTAGGTTGCCGTCACCCTGCGTCTCGGGATTTTTACATCGAACCAAAACGCCTTTTCCTTCTCGGTAAAATACCGTCCCCACATAATCCCGACATGATAAATTGTCGTTGGATGAGGCCCGCAACCGTGCCCCCACATGGCAAAGTGCAGCGCCAAATAGGGACGATGCCTGTTTATCCACGGAAGGCTGATGGATAGCTCGATGGGAGCGCACATTGATGGAAGAATCCTCATCTGCCTTCCGCCTTCGCCTTGACGATAGCCGCGTCCCGAATCTTCTTCAGTTCGATCGCCAAGGCCAGCGTATCAAGCTCCTTGCCCAGTTCCTTGGAAGCCGCTTCCACATCGTCCATCGTCACGTCAACGCCGTTCTTCATGGCCTGTTCGACCAGCGGTCCGACCGCAGACCAGAGCAACAGGCCGGAATTCGTGAGTTGCACTACTTCAAGAGGCGTCATTTTCCTTCCCTCGCTTTCAGGTAATTTTCCAGTTGGAGCAGAACACCCGAACCCAGGTCGATATTGGCAATGGCTGAGTCACATTTTGCCCCCGGCGTAGTCCTGCAAGCCTTCAGAGCGTCCTTCCCGCCGTCCAGCACGGACTTGGACGTTGTGCCAAGGGTATGCACGTTGGTTGCATCCTTGACGCTTATCTGGTCCCTGTTGACCAATACGGTCGCGCCCTTGACTACCGCAGTGGCGGACTTATAGCCCTGAACGAGCTTTGCTTCCGGGGTAATGGCGCAGCCTGCCAGACAGACAAGCAGGGCGATCAGGTAGTACGATTTAAGGTTTCGCATCTGTTGATCCTTCTGTGGTTGTAACGGTTATGTTCGATGGCGGGGTTATGGTCGTTGTTCCGGGCGCTACCGTTGGCGCGATCATCTTGTTCATCTGCGTGTCTTTGTCTGCGGATGACTTCGTGGTTGCAAACCAGAAGCCCGCCGTCAGCAGTGACAGGCCAATCCACATCTGCACGACCGCCGAGCGTTGCTCGATTGATCCG
>JANLWJ010000517.1:0-7522 GCA_031364455.1 Actinomycetes bacterium
AGCCCCATCCCCCCACCCGACCCACTCGCCAAGGAATGAAGACCCGATTTCACGGAGAGCAGGCTCGGCGCGCATCCACACTCGTGCCATGCCGATTGCGGCTGCTGCGATGTCGGCGGCTACCGTCCGGCGTGTGCCCGATGCAGTTTTTGCCCACGCCCGGCTTGCTCCCGTCTACGATGCCTTCGACGACGACCGCGATGACTTGTTCGCCTACCTCCTCATTGCCGAGAGCCTCGGCGCACGCCATGTGCTAGATGTTGGCTGCGGCACCGGTTGCCTTGCACTGCTCCTGGCGAAGTCCGGTCACTGCGTGACCGGCGTTGATCCCGCTGCGGCGTCCCTAAGCGTGGCCAAGAGCAAACCTGGCGCGGACTCGGTGAGGTGGATCCATGGTGACGCCACCACGCTGGCCCCAATTGGTGCGGATGCGGCGATGATGACGGGAAACGTGGCACAGGTCTTCCTGGACGACGCCGCCTGGATCGCGACACTCCAGGGCATTGGGCATGCGCTGCGTCAGGGAGGTCACCTGATCTTCGAGACGCGCCGGCCCGAGCGTCGCGAATGGGAGGAGTGGGCTGTCGACTCCGGCTCGACCGTCCGGAGCGTCCCTGGGGTCGGCGAAGTTGAGCAGCGCTTGGAGATCACGGACGTGGCCGTCCCGTACGTGTCCTTTCGGTATACCTACACTTTCGCCTCAGACGGGGCCATCGTCACATCAGACTCAACACTCAGGTTTCGCAGCAGGGCAGAGATCGAAGAGGACCTCACCGCGAACGGGTTCAACACTCTTGATGTTCGCGAAGCACCCGACCGTCCCGGACTTGAATACGTCTTCGTGGCCCAGCGCACGTGAAGTCAGGCGGAGGGTGCGCAGCCGCGAGTGCGGTACGCACGAAGCACTACTCGACAACCGACGGTTACCACACGCGGTGCTGCGGCACTGCCATACGTGGCCCGCGTCGTGGCGCACCGGCGCCCGCGAGCTCCATCAGCCGCTGCACCCTGAAGCGATGGCCGGCATAGGGCTCGAGCAGCTCTGCCATCCGCGCGTCATCACCACGTTCACCGGTCAACCACCAGCAGATGTCCTTCGCGACGTGGTAGTCGCCGAACGACACCGCGTCGGCGTCGCCATGTGCACGCTGACGCACCTCCGCCGACGTCCAGACACCGACCCCTGGCAAGGCCCGCAGCACGCGGTCGGCGTCCACACCGCAGAGTGCAGCAGTCCGTTCGATTGCAGCGGATGTCGATGCGACCACGCGCAAAGTTCGGATGCGGTGGGGTGTGACCCCGGCGCGGTGGAAGTCCGCATCGACGATGCTTCGCCAGGCTTGAGGTGTGGGCGGCACTGACATTCCGGACGGCGCGGGGCCGGGAGCCGGCTCACCGAACTGGCCAACGAGCGACTGCCAGGCGCGTCTGGCCTCAAGACCGGTCACCTTCTGCTCGATGACAGCAGCCACACAGGCGTCGAGCGGCCGCCGGGTGCGCAGCATCCGCCAGCCAGGCGCCCGCCGCAACGCTTCAGCAACCACGGGATGCACCGGCGCAAAGCTCTCCGGCACATCGCTGGCGCCGAGCAGAATCGGGACCCCGTCCGCCAGCCACTGCGCGCCAGGCCCCCAGGCCGTTGCCTGTACAGAACCGTCGGCGGCCTGCGCGACGAGACGAAGGGTTCCGGGACCGTCCGGCGTCGACGTCGCCCACCAAGCCGTCACCTCGGAAGCGCCTCCCGGCCGCTCGAACCGGAGCGTCCGGTGCCGCGGCCCGCGGCTCAGCGGACCGAGGATGGCGACGAGGTCAACCGGATAGCCCGGTACCCAGGTGCGCTCAACGGCGAGCACTCAGCACCGTTCCCACCTAGGCGTTCGCCTCCACCCGCGTCCCCGGCGCGAGGCTCGTCCCTGGTGCGACGCGCGCGCGGTCACCCAGAACGCAGTCGATGACGACTGCCCCATCGCCGACCTCCGCTTCAGAACCGATTGCGCTCCGCGTCACCGTCGCACCAGCGCCGATCACCGCGCCCGCCATCACAATCGAGGCCTCGACCACGGCACCCGACCCCATGGAGACTCCGGCTGCAATCGACGACCCACCGAATACCTCCACATTTGCGGGAGGACGATCGGCGTCACCGAACCACGCCTGTCCGTGCGGATGCATGAGCGCTGCCGACGGCGCGACGCCGAGCACGACGTCCGCTGAACAACGAACGAGTGCCTCGGGGGTTCCGACGTCACACCAGTAGGCGGTCTCCTTCCAAGCCCGTACATCGCGGCCGGACGCCAGCAGCGCCGGAAACGTGTCGCGCTCGACCGACACCACCTCGCCGGCCGGGATCGCGTCGATCACTGAACGACGGAACACATACGCACCGGCGTTGATCCACGGGCTCACCGGGTTGTCCATCTTCTCCAGGAACGCGCTCACCCGCCCCTCTTCATCGGTGGGCACGCAGCCGTACGCGCGAGCGTCCGCGACCTCAACCAGATGCAGTGTCACGTCCGCATCGGCCGAGCAGTGGAAATCGACCTGGCCGGCGAGGTCGTGTCCGGAGAGCACGTCACCATTGAGGATCACCACGGGATCATCGGGTTCTGAGAAGAGGCCACCTACAGCGTTGCGAATCGCCCCGCCGGTGCCGAGCGGGACATCCTCGTGCAGGTAGGTGATACGAATGCCGACCGGGGATCCGTCACCGAAGGTCTCTTCGAAGATCTCTGCGCGGTAGGAGGTCGCGAGTACGACATGGTCGACGCCGGCCTGACGCAGCGCGGCGAGCTGGTGGGTAAGGAACGGCAGACCGGCCACCGGAAGCAGTGGCTTGGGAGTGGTCAGCGTCAGCGGACGTAGCCGGGTGCCCTCACCGCCGACAAGCAGGACTGCTTCGTGCATACCGTCAGCCTACGGGCGTACTGACCACTCCCCAGCTTCAGGAGTACCAGCCGACAACCCGGAGCGACACCGCCGCGTCGGCACCTTTGGCCGTCACAGTGATCTTTCCGTCGTCACCGACCGGGACGACCATGAGCGTGCGTTGGGTGCCCTTCTTGTCGAAGGCCAGTAGGGGCCGAGCGTCCTTGGTCGACCCGGTCGGAAGAACCGTCAGGTAGCCGCTGCTGGCGTCACCGCGTGCCAAGGCCTGGACGATCACGGCAGAAGCGGCACCGGGGACGCCGGTGTCTGCGCCACGGACCCGCACCGACCGGGCCGCGCCAGCTGAGAGGTCTCCCGATGTACCAGATCCCAAAGCGGTAAAGCCCTTCATGCTGCGGAAGCGGCCGGATCGGTCACCCTGCTGTGGGCGAAACCAACCGAGCACGTCGACCTGTACGCGCGACTTTCCCTTGGTCAGCCGCATTGGCAGGCGGCCTTCGGAGTCGAGTCTTGCCACGGTCGTCCCGGTTCGCCAGGATCCTGCGGGAGCTCGGACAGCAGCACCCAACGAGACTGGGGTATCGGACGGTGCGACGCTCAGCGTTGCAGTGTCGGACGGGTTGACCAGCCCCACGCTGACCAGAACCGTGCGAGCACCGCCCGGCACTCCTTGCCGACCAGCGATCTGGACGGTACGTGCGGCTCCAGACTCCAGGCGGCCGCTCGACCAGCCGAACCCGGTCGAGCTGTTGACGAGGCGCCGGGCGGCGACCGAGCGGAACGCCTTGGTGCCGACGCCTGATGACGTGTAGTAGCCGAGCAGGTCGATGTCCAGACCGGAGAGGTTGGTGGTCGCTCCGATGCAGATGCGTCCGGTGGACGGTACCGGCACTGTCGCGATTCCGGCATTGGTCCCGGCCGCCTGGTAGGTCACGGCGACCTGGTCACGTTCGCCGGCGCCGCATGGCCACACCTGTACGCGTCCGGCGTTGTTCGCGCTGTCGGCCGTGACCCGAACGGCTACGGCACGGGTGCCGGACGCCGGTGCGCGACCACTGCCGATGACGTCGACTGAGACGGTCCCACCCCGTTGCGCAGCTACCGTCTCGCCTCGTTCGACCAACCGTGACGCAGCGAGTGACTGGTAGTAGGAGTACGAAGACGTCGGAACGAACGCGGGCGTCGCCGTCGCCGGGCCGGGGCCGGACTTGTAGACCGGAGCAACGCGAGCGCGGTACTGCTTACCGTTCGTCAAACCGGAGACGCGAACCCGGTGGGCCCCGGCGTCCACCCGGAAAGTCTTCTTCAGCGACGACAGGGTGATTCGGTATCCCTTGACCGGCCGATCGGAGTCGGGGGCTCCCCAACGGACGAGAGCCGAACGGTCTCCGCGGTCAACCCGGACGTTCTTCGCCGGCGCCTTGGCACCGCTGTCGGCATTGGTGATGGTCCACCAGGTGCTCTTGAGCCCTGCGGCCCACCTGAAGCTGTCGGCGGAGACACTGATGGTGCTCTTGCTCCCCACCAGTCCTACCGACAAGACGCGGCCACCCCACTGACCGTTGCCGTCCCGGCCCAGCACCTTGAGTTTTTGAAGTCTGCCGATCTGGGGCCAGGCGTTCTGCAGTTTCGAAGCACTGATCGAGGTCGACCAGCTGTGGCCCCAGTTCGACGACCCGGTCACGACGCCGTCGTACGGATCGGGTTTCGCGACGAGGTAGGGCCGACCACCGGAGACCGAGTAGCCACCGTTGGCCGAGCTGAACATCGCAAAGACCGGCTGGCCTCCGTCGCGGAGGTACTCCCGCGATGTCGATCGAACCGCATCAACCTCCGGCCCGCTCTCGGCCGAGATCGGTGAGTAGACCTGGCAGTACGTGGTGTCGCAGATGTCGTAGGCGCGGTTGGCGGCGCGGGCGTTCACCTGTGCCAGGAGCGCGTAGCTGCGCGCTGCGACCGCTTGCGCCCGCAGCGCGGCGTCGGTCCATGAGCTCGGGACCTCGGAGGAGACCACTGATCGTAGGTACTGCTCCAGAAGCACGCGGTTGATCGCCAGGACCGACGACGAACCAGCGGCCACCTCGAGGAAGCCCCGGTATACACGTGTGTTGCCACTCGACGACTGGACAGCGACGCGGCTCTTGTCGACGGCCGCGTTGGTCCGCCAACTCACCGATCCACTCATGCCGCCCTTGACCTTCACCGACTTGGCGGACGAGGAAGCCCATATCGCGAGCCCGCCACTGCCTTCGACAACCCGGAATGCGTCCACCGGTTTCCCACCGACTCGACCAGGCAGCGAGACGGGGTGACCCTTGTATCGGAGCGAGAGCCCCTTTCGGGCGGGGACGACGACACCAGAACCCTGCGGGGTGCTGCGGACGACACCGGACAGCCCAACGGTGATCTGCCGTGCAGCAGTGACCTCGGCGATGTTGCTCCCGGGGTAGTAGAACTTCACGATCTCGCGGTAGCCCTTGCCGAGGCGGCCCATCCCCTCGGCACCGAACTGCGACATCCCGATGCCGTGGCCGTAGCCGAGCCCGGAGAGCTGGAAGGTGCGGCTTCCCGGTACCTGGTACGTCTCGACTGCGCTTGCGGCTCGGGCCGGCAGCGGAGCCACCAGGGCAAGTACTCCAGCTATCAGGGCGGTCACCAGGCTGGCCACCGCAGCCGATGCGACGATCGGGCGGGCCGGCTCAACATCGAATCGGCCCGTCTCACGCGTCACACCTGTCACAGCCATCACAGCCTGGTGTTTCGGCAGGAGGCCGAAGGAACCTGAGTCGACCCTGGCTGACCTGCGGCTTTACCGGATCCAGCCGACGACGGTCAGATTCGCCCGGAGCCGGGAGTCCTGGGACCGGATGCGCAGGTCGCCGCCCTTGCCGAGCCGGATCACCGCAAGCGTCTCTCGGGCTCCACCGGCTGGCACGATGAGGTCTGCCGAGCGCGGCTCGCTCGCCCCGCGTGGCCAAAGCAGCAAGCGCCCAGGGTCCTTGCTCGATGACCCGGTGAGCTGCACCACGACGGCAGTGGCATCCGACGAGACACCGGCGTGCCCGCGCACGCTCACGGTCTTGGCCTCACCCTTGTCCAATCGAGCGCCATCTCCGAGCAGCGAACGCGGAACGACTGGGTGCACATCTCGCGAGTCACCAGCAGCAACGTAACCGGCAATGTCCAAGGACATCGGGCCGGATCGGTCACCGGCAACACGGATGCCACCACCGTCACCCAGCGGCACAATCACCTGGGAGACACTCCCGCTCCCGCGTGGACGCCGCCAAGTCGGGGTCGCCGGCTGCACGCCACCGTCTGGCCACGCCCACACCGCGCCAACCGGTGAGTCGCCGCTCCGGCGGATTGCGAGCACGACGGCACGAGCATCGGCCGGCACCCCGGCACGGCCGGCAACGTCGACGTCGACCGGGGAACTGCTCACCGACAACGGGCTGGCGCCACCGAGAGCGGTGCGGCGCAGCGGCGTCAACGACCCACCGGCTCCTCCAGTGCTCACGTAGCCAACCACTGATGCCTTGATCGCAACGGCCCCGCTTTGGTTGTGGAACCGGATGCCACCACCTGGGCCGACCCGGACGATGGCGAAGCCACGTGCAGTCGCAGTGCCGCCGAGGGAGACAACCCGCGCACCAGTTCCGGTCACCGTGTCCGGACCGACCGAGACCCGCGTTCCGGTACTCGCGCACGCTGCCTCCACCGAGATAGCGACCGCCGACACGCCACTCGTCGGTACACCGGCCCGCCCCAGCACCTGCACGTCGAGGCGACGGTCAGCGCCAAGGATGAGCCGGTCCTTGATGCCGGTCCCAGCCGTGCTGGAGACCAACGTCTGCGGACGTTGCGGGACGTACGTGCCGGCAGGTGTCGCACCCAGGGAGGTGGCGGTGGGGGCAGCGGAGCGACCGCCGACTCCGACCAGCACCGATCGTTGGAAAGGCCAGGCACTGGTGCCGTTGCCGGAACTCGTCAGCGTGAGTCGGTAGCGGCCAGGTCGGGCCTGCGTGCCGTTGTCGGTGCCCCCACGCCACGCCGTCTTGATCGGGTTGCCCGGGGAAGCGTTCCCGGTAATCCGGCGCACGACGGCTCCGGTGCAGTACTCGCGCACCGTCAACGTCCAGCTCTGCTGTTGCAGGACCCTGGAACGAACCGCCACGTCGACATCTGAACCCATGGGAACGTTTGCCGTCGACATGGTCGGCTCCACCAGGCCGGCGCCCATGTAGTCCGCGGTCAGTTTGCGGATCGCAGACATCCGGTCGTACAGCTTCTGGCCAGGGCAGGCGGTGTAACCGGCATCCCGGTGTCCTGACACCACCTTGAAGCGAGCCTTCTCGCCCTCGTCGTAGCGTGACGACCCGATTTCTGCGGTCAGAACCTTCGTTCCGTAGGGGTCGCGGTGATAGCGCGAGAGTCGGTAAGCCAGGACCTTGGAGATGCCCCGCAGCATCGCGTCCGATGGAGAAGCAGTCTCAAAGTTACCCATCGCGACGACGGTCATCGAGTCGGTGTTGAACCCACCCGTTGCCGCTCCACGCACCGGCTTGGTGATGCTGCCTGCACGCCCTTCGTAGATCGTTCCGTACTTGTCGACGAGGAAGTTGTAGCCGATGTC
>JANLWJ010000393.1:0-14215 GCA_031364455.1 Actinomycetes bacterium
CCGACGAGGCTGTGGCCGATGTCGATCTCACGTCATTGGCCGATCGGGCGTTGCGCGAGCGCGACCGGCTCCGAACGCTGATGCTCGCCGGTTGCGAGCAACTGGCCCCAGGGGTTCCTGGGGAGCAGACGATCGCGGCACTCCTCGATGACCACCCAGCCGCTGACGAGGTCGTATCGGCTGCAGCGGCTATCACCGAAGAGACCATCGCCTTCTGCCGCGACCGGGCGTGGCTCACCCACCTCGACGGTGAGTGCATCGTCGGCACTGCCCCGCCCTCGCGTCGCTGGGCGACTGCGATGCTCTCGTGGTCTGGCCCCTACGAGCCAGACGGGCCATCCCACTACGACATCACGCCGCCTGAGCCGAGCTGGCCGGAGTCGGAACAGGCCGAGTGGCTCTCGATGTTCAGTGAAACGGCCCTCGCTGCCGTCACGGCGCACGAAGTCGCTCCCGGTCACTTCGCGCACGGTCGCGCGCTTAGGCATGCACCGGGCGACGTCCGCCGATCGCTCGTCGGGGCCGGTTTCGCCGAGGGATGGGCACACTACGGCGAAGAGCTGATGCTCGAAGAGGGCTTCCGCTCCGATGACCCGCGCTTCCAGATCGGTGTCGCGCTTGAAGCCCTGGTCCGAGTGACTCGCCTCTCGTGCGCCATCGGACTGCACACCGGGGCCATGGACGTCGACGACGCAACCGCAGCGTTTGTCACTGACGCCCTCATGCCAGAGGCGACCGCACGCTCAGAGGCGCGAAGAGGAACATTCGACCCAACATACGGTGTCTACACCTGGGGGAAGTGGCTGATTCTCGACGCCAGGGAAGAGGCCCGCAAGCAGTGGGGGGACGCGTTCTCGCTTCGGCGCTTCCACGACGCGCTCATGCAACTCGGCTCACCACCACTCGGGCTTGTGGGTGAGGCGGTGCGATGTGGGTGAGGCGGTGCGATGTGGGTGACGTCGTGCGATGTGGCTGACGTCGTGCGATGTGGCTGACGTCAGATCTGCGGCCACGTGTCGGAGGCGCCCGGAATGCAGCCGAGCGACTTGCCAACGCGGGAGAGCCCGTTGCGGTCGCCGTTCTTGTACTTGCTGTACTCACGGTTGAGCATCGTCGGGTACATGATCTCGCTGGTCGTCCCCACGTGGCCGAGCCCAACCGCATGGCCGATCTCGTGCAGCAACAGAGCCCCGCGCGTCACACCGGAACCGAACCCAGCCTTGTACGTACTGTTGTGGCCTGAGTTGATCACGACAAACCCGCGACCGATCGCCGCCTGCCAGTTACCACCGGAGTCGGTCCACGCCCGCATCATCCAGCCACCGACTCCGGATGCATAACCGCTACCGCTGTCGATCATCAGGTTCGACCGAAACTTCGCCCGTGACTGGTCGACCCAGGCAACGACAATCTCAGCTGACTTCTGGCGGTCTGACCACGACTGGTCCTTGCCGTTACGCGGAATCTCGGCGGTGCGCCCAGCAAAGGAGAACGGAACTCCGGTTCGGTTCGACACCCGCTTGAAAGCAGCGCGGGCATCGGCGACTGCTGCGTTGCGTGCCGCGGTCGTTCCTCCGGCAAGCCGAGCGTTTACCGCAAAGGTAACTGCGGGCTGACATGGGTTCCACCTGATCCGGTGGTCCTTGCCGTCTGGATCGGTCCAGTTGGCGACCTCGAAGTCGTCGCCAGCCGCGTCGGCTGCGTTGTTGGACGTCAAGGGTGCCGACAGACCGACGGTGACAGCAACAGCCATCACCATCAGGGCGATGGGTCGCAATGCACGCGAGACCATGGACGTCCTCCTCGACAAGACCTACATTCCGGTCTTCGGCGGGGAGGACGGGGGCGCTGACTACTCCGCACGGGGGACGAAGTCGTCCAAACGGGTGAATCGTCAGGCGAGCACCGCATTGCTGAGGCTCAAAGGCAGCTGAGGATCTGAAGGCAGCTGAGGCTCAAAACAGTGCGTTGGCCAGCGACCTCCGCGCGGCAAGCACGCGCGGATCCTCGTTACCGACCAGGTCGAGCAGTTCGAGAAGGTGATCCTTCGCGGCATCCCGGTCGGCACCGTTGGTGCGTCGAACCAGGTCGATCAGCCGGTCGAAGCACTCAGCTACCTGACCGGCCAGCAGCTCGAGATCTGCTGCAACGGTGTGCGCGGCGACGTCATCGGTTCCCTCAGCCGTTGAGCGCGCCGTGTCGAGGTCAACGCCAGCGGTTCGCCGAAGAAGGGTGACGCTTGCCAGCCCTTGCCGTGCCTCGAGGTGGTCCGGTCGCGACGCGAGGATGGCGCGATAGGCGGCTTCGGCCCCGTCGAGGTCGTCGCGCGCCAGCGCGTCATCGGCGGCGAGCAGCTCGGGGTCGTCGTCGGCGGCAGGCTCCGCGCCCGGCTCAGCAGCGGGTGCGGCGCCCCCCAGCGCAACGACCTGGTCGAGGAAGTCGCGGACCTGGGCCTCCGGAAGTGCCCCAGTGAATCCAGGAATGACCTGACCCTGCCACACCACCAGCGTGGTTGGGATGCTCTGCACTTGAGCTGCCGCGGACAACTGAGGGTTGGCGTCGACGTCAACCTTGGCGAGCACCCACGTACCCGCGTCGGAGGCGGCCAGCCGCTCAAGGATCGGCGACAACTGCTTGCAAGGGCCACACCACTCGGCCCAAAAGTCGATGACGACCGGAACCGACATCGAGCGCTCGAGCACCTCGGTCTGGAACGTTGCTTCCGTGACGTCGACAACGGCGGCCGGCGCGGCTCCGACAGCAGCGCCATCTGGACCTGCCGCAGCGCGTTGATCTCGAGCTGCCTCGGCCTTCTCCCTCGCCTGGCGCTGCTGGGCCAGTGCTGCCAGATCGATGGCGCCGTAGGGATTGAAGCCGGCGGCGCCGGGCGGGCCTGGAGCCCCGGGAGTCACGGTCATGGGCCCATTCTGACGCACCGCTCAGAAGTCGGGTGGCTCGGTGTACCCACCGAAGACTTCACGAAGCGCCGCACAGATCTCACCGACGGTCGCCTCGGCGCGCACGGCGTCCAACATTGGCGGTACCAGGTTTGCATTACCGCGCGCAGCAACGGCTAGGTCGTCCAGGCGCTGCTGGACGAGGTGGTGGTCCCGCGTGACCCGCCTGTTGCGGAGGAGCGATACCTGGTCGGTCTCGACCTCGCCGGAGATGCGCAGGACCTCCAGCGGCGGAGCAACCGAGTCGGTGTAGGCGTTCACCCCCACCACGCGACGGTCACCGCTCTCAACGCTGCGTTGGTACGCATCAGCTGAGTCGGAGATGTGTCCGGTGAACCAACCCGACTCGATGCCAGCCACGATCCCCGAAGTCATGGAGCCGTCGTCGCCGAGGGCCTCGATCTCGGCCAGGAGTGACTCGACCTCCTCCTCCATCCGATCGGTGGACGCCTCGACGAACCAGGATCCACCGAGCGGGTCGATGACCGACGCGACACCCGTCTCTTCCAGCAGGACGTGCTGCGTCCGAAGTGCTACCTCGGCTGTCGCCTCGGTGGGCAGGGCCAGCACCTCGTCGAGTGCGTTTGTGTGCAGCGAGTTCGTGCCCCCAAGGACCGCCGCAAGCGCTTCGATGGCGGTGCGCACAACGTTGTTCTCCGGCTGCTGGGCAGTGAGGGAGACTCCTGCCGTCTGGGTGTGGAAGCGCAGCCACTGTGCCTGGTCAGTGGTAGCTCGGTAGCGGTCGCGCATCCACCTGGCCCAGATCCTGCGAGCTGCCCGGAACTTGGCGATCTCCTCGAAGAAGTCGATGTGCGCATCAAAGAAGAAGCTGAGCCGTGGCGCGAAGTCGTCGACCGCCAGGCCTCGGGCTACGCCAAGCTCGACGTAGCCGAAACCATCGGCGAGCGTGAAAGCCAGCTCCTGCGCTGCCGTCGCCCCGGCTTCACGGATGTGGTAGCCGCTGATGCTGATCGGGTGATAGCGCGGGGCATGTTGCTGCGTCCAGTCGAGCAGGTCACCGATCAGCCGCAGGTGCGGTTCGGGTGGAAAGATCCACTCCTTCTGGGCGATGTACTCCTTGAAGATGTCGGTCTGGAGCGTGCCAACGAGCGCGGCGGCGTCGACATCGGCACGTTCGGCTGCGACGACGTAGGTGCAGAAGAGGGGGACAGCTGGTCCGCTGATCGTCATCGACGTCGTCACGGCGTCGAGAGGGATCTCGGTCATGAGCCGTTCCATGTCCTGCGCCGAGTCGATGGCCACACCGCAGTGCCCGACCTCGCCTGCGGCCCTCGGGTCGTCGGAGTCCAGGCCCATCAGGGTCGGCATGTCGAAGGCGACACTGATGCCGTCACTCCCTCCCGCCAGCAGCTGGCGGAACCGGGCGTTGGTGTCTGCTGCTGACCCGAACCCAGCGAACTGCCGCACGGTCCACGGCTTGCCCAGATAGCCCGTCGTGTGGATTCCCCTGGTGAACGGATACTCCCCTGGCCAGCCGATGCGCTCGAAGCCTGGCGCGCCGTCCGCACTGACCGCACTGTCCGCACTGAGGTCATCGGGCGCGTACACGGGCTCGACCGGTGAGCCGGACAGTGTTACCCGGCCATCCACGCTCGGTAGCCGGCCCCGCTGCTGCAACCAGCGCTCCGCGAACCGCCGTCGGCCGCTGGCGACGTCGTCGGTGCCCATGACGCTCCTCCCGTGGCGAGGGGGTGTCGATCTCACCTCACGGCAGAGTACGGCGTGAGTCTTCTGACCAGTCGATCCGCCTGACCGGTGTAAACCTGGCGCGCTCGATCATCGGTCGCTGATGGGCCTCCTCGCGCCGGCACAGGGGCAGGGGCCAGAATGAGGGTATGCATGTGTCAGCGAAGGTCGACTACGGGATGCGTGCGCTCCTGGTGATCGCCAAGGAGGGCGGCGCGTCCGGGGTGCTGATCAAAGGTGACCACCTGGCGTCTGAGCAGGACATTCCAGCGCGCTTCCTTGAGGGCATCCTTCGCCAGCTTCGGCAGGCTGGGATCATCGCCAGCCAGCGCGGGGCTGACGGCGGCTACCGACTCGCCCGGCCAGCCTCGGAGATCACCGTGGCCGACGTTTTCCGTGCTCTTGACGGTCCCCTGGCCGACGTCCGGGGCGACCGTCCGGAAAAGGCCGACTACTCCGGCGCTGCCGAGCACCTCAGTGAGGTATGGGTCGCCACCAGGGCTGCGCTCCGGGGGGTCCTCGATCACGTAACGCTGGAAGAGATCGCCAGCGGTGAACTCCCCGCCTCAGTGACCACGCTCACCAACAGCCCCGCCGCCTGGTCCTAACCGCACCCCCAGCTGGGTGGGGGCAACGTCACGTTGCGTTCAAATGACGAAGCCAACGGCACGTTCACGAGAGTTGGTTGTCCACAGGTCGGCGTACTGGCACACGCGGTGAGCGCTATCCGAGCATGGTTCGCGCATGGCCCATCCACGAGCATTCGACCCGCCCGCCATCGATGACTTGGCCCGGACGCAGGGTGGCATTGTCACCTACCGGCAGCTCATCGCGTTGGGGATGTCCTCCGCAAGCATCAGTCGATGGACGCGTAGCGGCGGTGCCTGGCAACGGGTTCTGCCGGGCACCTACCTGATCCATCGGGGGACACCGACCGTCGCAGAACGTCTCAACGCCGGTCTGCAGTACGCAGGGCCGGAGGCGGTCATCACTGGTGGCCTGGCGCTCCATCTACGGGGCCTCCGGTATCTCCCGCTCGCTGTCGAGAAGCTCCCGGTGCACTCGCTACTGCCGATGCACCGACAAGTGAAATCCGCTGGGTTCGCGATCATCGAACGAACCCAGCGCCTCCCCTCGCCCGAGGTCATCGACGGGTATCCAGTAGCTCCACTGCCGCGATCGATCTTCGACGCAGCCCGCCGCCACAACGACAAACGAGGAATTCGAGCATTCCTACTTGAAGCGGTCCAACGCCGGATGCTTGAGATTCCAGACCTCGTCGCCGAGATTGATGCCGGCCAGCGACGGTGGACTGCGACCCTCCGCGACGTGCTCGGAGACGCAATCACCGGGGTGCGCTCGGTGCAGGAAGCCAGGCTACGAGACATCGTGGTCGCCAGCGACCTCCCAGAGCCTCTTTGGAACCCCACCCTGGAGACCCTCGATGGTGAGTTCATCGCTGAGCCGGACGGCTACTACGAAGACATCGGCCTCGCTCTCGAGGTTGACTCACGTGAGCACCACTACGTCCGCGAGGACAACTTCAGCAAGACGTGGAGCCGGCACAGTGTCTACAACCGGCATCGCATCGTCGCCGAACGCATACTTCCGATCACGATGCGCGAGAACCCAACGTCTGTCGTTGCAGTTATACAGGCGACACGGGCCGCCCATGCCCATCGTGTTCCACCGAGCATCCGAGTCATCCCAGCAAATGTCTCGGGGAAGCGAGCTTCGTGACGTGGCCATTGCCTACGTCATTTGAACGCAACGTGACGTTGCACCCAACGGTTGCATGGTGGGCGGGGGGTGGGCGGGCTAGGGGGTGAGGGAGGCTGCCGCTGTGTAGGGATCGGTATCACCCGAGACGACGTCTGCGGCGAGGCGGTCTAGCTGCTGCGCTGCCGCACCGCTGGTGAGGCCAGAGCGGACGCTCGCGACGACCAGCGCCTCGATCTCGGCTCGGGCACGGAGCCGGCGGCGAACGACCAACTCGTCGTGGTCGACGAGGTAGGTACCGTGCCGGTCGATCTCGGCAAGGAGCTCGTCGATCCCCTCACCCCGCGAAGCCACGGTCTTGAGAATCGGTGGGCGCCACTGCGGCGCATGCGCCGCCTCGACGTTACGACCGATGGCCAGCATCGAGCGCAGCTCGCGCGCGGTGACGTCGGCGCCGTCCCGGTCGGCTTTGTTGACGCAATACACGTTGCCGATCTCAAGGATGCCGGCCTTGGCGGCCTGAATTGCGTCCCCCATTCCAGGGGCGAGGAGTACCACCGTGGTGTCGGCCAGTCCGGCCACCTCGACTTCTGACTGACCGACCCCCACTGTCTCGATCAGGACGATGTCGCAGCCGGCGGCGTCAAGGACGCGCACCGCCTGTGGCGCTGCGGCAGCCAAACCACCGAGATGACCACGGGTCGCCATCGATCGGATGAAAACGCCGGGGTCGGTGGCGTGCTCCTGCATTCGTACCCGGTCGCCAAGCAACGCTCCCCCGGTGAACGGCGACGACGGGTCGACGGCGAGCACGCCGACGCGGCGTCCGGAGGCTCGCAACACCGTCACCAACGCCGAGGTTGTTGTCGATTTTCCGACCCCTGGCGCGCCGGTGAGTCCTACCACGTGAGCACCACCGGTATGGGGCGCCAGTGACCGAGCCACCTCGCCCAACAGCGGTGATTGATCCTCGACCAGCGAGATCAGCCGCGCTACCGCCCGAGGATCGCCCTCCCTCGCCCGGGTGACGAGCTCGGTCGGGTCACCCGCGGGTGACCGGGTCAGACCGGCACCCGGAGGATGAGGGCGTCACCTTGTCCGCCGCCGCCGCAGAGTGCCGCAGCGCCGATACCGCCGCCACGCCGCTTCAACTCAAGCGCGAGCGTCAGAGCCAGCCGGGCTCCACTCATACCGATGGGGTGGCCGAGGGCGATCGCTCCCCCGTTGGGGTTCACCTTCTCCTCGGAGACGCCCAGCACACGGGCCGACACGATGCCAACAGCGGCGAACGCCTCGTTGATCTCCAGAACGTCGAGATCGTCGACCGACAGACCCTCGCGGTCAAGCGCCTTCTTGATGGCGTTCGACGGTTGCTCATGCAGCGAAGTGTCCGGTCCTGCCACGATTCCGTGCGCACCGATCTCGGCGAGCCAAGGCAGGCCCAACTGCTCAGCCTTCGCCTTGCTCATCACCACGACAGCAGCAGCTCCGTCGGAGATCTGCGACGCCGAACCGGCGGTGATCGTGCCGTCCTTGCGAAATGCCGGACGGAGCCGCCCCAACGACTCGACCGTGGTGTCGGCGCGGATGCCCTCATCCTCAGCGAACACGATCGGGTCGCCGCGGCGCTGGGGAATCTCGACGGGCACGATCTCCTCGGCGAAGATCCCGTTCTTCTGCGCCTCGGCAGCACGTTGGTGCGATCGCGCAGCGAAGGCGTCCTGCTCCTCGCGGGTCAGCGAGTAACGCTCGTTGTAACCCTCGGTGGACGACCCCATCGGCTCGCCGTCGAACGCATCGGTCAGACCGTCGAACGCCATGGCGTCCACAAGCTGGGTGTTGCCGTACTTGAAACCCTCGCGTGACTTCGGCAGCACATGCGGGGCGTTGGTCATCGACTCCATACCGCCAGCCACCACGATCTCGACCTCACCGGCACGGATCAGCTGGTCGGCGAGCGCGATCGCGTCAAGCCCGCTGAGACACACCTTGTTGATCAGGATCGATGGCACGGTCATCGGGATGCCAGCATCCGCGGACGCCTTGCGCACCGGTAGCTGGCCGGCGCCGGCCTGGAGCACCTGGCCCATGATCACGTACTGAACCTGGTCACCGGTGACTCCAGACCGTTCGAGCGCCGCCTTGATGGCGACCGATCCCAGCTCGGCGGCGGTGAAGCCCTTCAGTGAGCCAAGCAGCCGCCCCATGGGGGTACGTGCGCCGGCAACGATGACAGACGAGGTCATGAAATGACCCTCCCATCTGAGGTACGGGCATCCGAGATACGAGCATCTGAGGTACAGGTGATCAAAGCCCAGCCTAGGGCAGCCAGGTGACAGCCAGGGAGATGGTCGCCAGGTCGGCAATCTGTGGAACAGATGGACCCCCGGCACTCTTCCCTGGCCAAGCCCTGCCACGATGTCAGTCGGACCTCGACTCCACCGAGAGGGGATCTGGAGATGGCGCCCGCCACCCCAACCAGCCTGTTCACCGCGATCGACCACGTCGGTGTCGCCGTCAGCGACCTCGACGAAGCCATCGCGTACTACCGCGACGTCTTCGGCATGCAGCTGGCCCACGAGGAGAGCAACCCCGACCAGGGGGTGCGTGAGGCGATGATGACCGTCGGCGACTCCGGCTCGTACGTCCAGCTGCTTGCGCCGCTGACGCCTGAATCACCGATCGGCAAGTTCCTCGAGCGCAGCGGCCCAGGGCTGCAACAGGTCGCCTACCGCGTCGACGACATCGAATCGGTCAGTGCGACGCTGCGTGAACGCGGGTGTCGGCTGCTCTACGACGAGCCTCGTCGAGGAACGGCAGGCGCGCGCATCAACTTCGTCCACCCCAAGGACGCCGGCGGCGTCCTGCTCGAACTCGTCCAGCCGCCGAAGCCCGAACACTAGAGTCCCTACCCTGCGACCACCCGCCCCGGAGGCGACATGCAATCCATGCAGCCGATCATTGACGCCATCACCTCAGGTGAGGCTTCCTCAGCCGACTTTGCTGCTCTCGAGGTGCCCAAGTCTTACACCGGGGCACTCCTCCGCCAGGAGGACGAGAAGATGTTTGACGGCGTGCCGACGCGCGACCGCGACCCCCGCAAGTCACTACGCATCGAGGACGTTCCGGTCCCCGAGGTCGGGCCTGGCGAAGCCCTCATCGCCGTGATGGCGTCATCGATCAACTACAACACGGTCTGGTCGAGCATCTTCGAGCCGGTGTCGACCTTCGGATTCCTGCGACGCTATGGCCGCACGTCTCCGTTGGCCAAGCGCCACGACCTGCCCTACCACGTCATGGGTTCTGACCTCTCAGGAGTCGTGCTGCGTACCGGCCCTGGCGTCCATGCATGGCAGCCTGGTGACGAGGTGGTTGCCCACTGCGCGTCAGTCGAGCTCGAGAGCCCACTGGGCCACAACGACACCATGCTCGATCCCGAACAGCGGATCTGGGGATTTGAGACCAACTTCGGTGGGCTCGCGCAGTTGGCTCTGGTCAAGTCCAACCAGCTGCTCGACAAACCGGCCCACCTGAACTGGGAAGAGGCAGCTTCGCCCGGACTGGTCAACAGCACCGCGTACCGGCAGCTGGTCAGTCGCAACGGCGCCGGTATGAAGCAGGGCGATACGGTTCTGATCTGGGGGGCGAGCGGTGGTCTCGGTTCCTACGCGACGCAGATGGCACTCAACGGTGGCGCAACGCCGGTTTGCGTGGTGTCATCGCCACAAAAGGCCGCGATCGTCCGCAGCATGGGGGCCGAACTCGTCATTGACCGCAGCGCTGAGGGATACCGTTTTTGGAAGAACGAGACCACCCAGGACCCTTCGGAGAGCAAGCGCTTGGGGAGCAGGATCCGAGAGCTCACCGGCGGTGACGATGTCGACATCGTCTTCGAGCACCCGGGACGCGAAACCTTTGGCGCCAGTGTCTACGTCGCCAGGAAAGGTGGAACGATCGTCACCTGCGCGTCGACCTCGGGCTACATGCACGAGTACGACAACCGCTACCTCTGGATGAATCTCAAGCGCATCATCGGTTCGCACTTTGCCAACTACCGCGAGGCATGGGAAGCAAATCGGCTGATCCAGCATGGTCGAGTTCACCCAACGCTCTCAAAGACCTACCCCCTCGCCGAAACCGGTCAAGCGACCCTTGACGTGCACCAAAACAAGCATCAGGGCAAGGTCGGGGTGCTGTGCCTCGCTCCAGAGGAGGGGCTCGGGGTCCGCGACTCCGAGCTTCGCGCCAAGCACCTGGACGCCATCAACCGGTTCCGGGAAAGGTAACGGGCGCGCCCTAGCCGTCCACGCGGCGCATCAGGTCTTGCAACGCCGAAGCGACCTGGTCAGGAGCCTCGAGCGGCGTGAGGTGACCAGCGTCGACGATGACGACGAGCTCGCCATCTGGCAGGACGTCCATCATGGCTTCCGCATCCGAAGGCGGCGAGAGAACATCCTCCTCGCCCACCACTACCAGCGCGGGGACGTTCATCGCCGCAAGCGTCGGAAGAGAGTCGGGCCTGGCAGCCATGGCCAGCTGCGCCCAGGCCGCCGCCGCCGGAGGAGCCGAACTCACCGACGCTCGGACGGAGTTCGCGAGGCCTGACCGCTGCGTGAACGTCGTCACGCCCAGAAGCTTCGGGTAGACGTTCTCGATCAGCGGCATCGTGGTGCCAGCTTCGCGCATCGCCTGTGCCATGGCGCGGCGTCCGGCCGAAGCCGACTCAGCGTCTGCGGACGCCTTGGTGTCGATGAGGGCGAGCCCGGCCACGCGCCTGGGATAGCGACGACAGAATGCCATCGCGGTGTACCCGCCCATCGAGGTACCACCGATGACTACACGTTCAATGCCGGCGGTATCGAGCTCGGCCGCGACGTGATCGGCGTAGACGTCGAGGCTCGGTTCCTCCAGTGCCACCAGGGTCTCGCCGAACCCAGGCAGGTTCGGCGTCAGCAGCTCCCCGTCGAAGCCGGCCGCAACCTCGCTGTACATCGAAGCGTCCAGGGGAAAGGCGTGGAGCAGGACCAGAGTTGTCATGGACTCTCCTCTTCGTTCCAGTGGCTGGGCAGATGAAGTGTCCGCCCCAACGCGACTGAGGCTACGACGTCGAGCGCCTGTCTGACGTATCTCTCCCCCACCCAGAGGTGCTTGGCGCCCTGGACACCACTCACCTCAGCATTCGGAACCACCGAGAACCGCAGGCGGGCCTCGTCAGGACGCAGGAAGTCGTCGAGCTCGGGAACGAGAACCGTCATCGCGATGTCGGTATTCGCCCATGCCGTGAGCTCGGCGTCGGTGGTGTATCGCAGAGGCGGCGACAGGAGGACGACCGCGTCCACCCCGGGTTGGCGCCCGTACTTCAGCACAAGGTCGGTCCCGAACGACCAGCCAAGAAGCACGACCGGCGATGCACCCAGGTCGAGGCCGGCCCCGATCGCGGCGTCAACGTCGAACCGCTCGCCACGAGCCTCGTCGAAGGTGCCGTCACTCGTCCCCTGCGGCGAACTCGTTCCGCGCGTGTTGAAGCGCAGCACGGCGACGTCGGCCAACGCAGGAAGCCGTAGCGACGCCTTGCGAATGAGGTGGGAGTCCATGAAGCCACCAGCGGTCGGCAGCGGATGGAACGTCACAAGCGTCGCAGCGGATTGCCCAGACTCAGGAAGCGACCACTCCGCAACAAGGTCGAGCCCATCTCCTGTACGCATGGCGAACACTTCACGTCGAGCCGGCAGCACGGTGTTCGACCGGATCTCGATCGTCATCGCGGACCGCGGCGATCCCGTGCATTCCAGCAGGTGGTGTGCCAGTGGCGACGACGGTCGATCCCATCACCGACGATGGCGGTCTCGGGCCAGACCACCATGTGCGGAGTGGCCGGTGGGATCAGCTGGTCGCACCCAGGGCATCGGTATGGCTTGGTCGACGACGATCCGCGGATCGGTCGGACCACCCAGGGCTCGCCCTGCCAGTCGACGGTTGTCTTGACCACCGTCACCGGGTTGGTCGGTCGAGACTTCGGCCGGCGCTTGCTCATGGGCTAGGCGTAGACGCGGAACCCGCGCGTTGACTTCCGTCCGAGGTATCCGGCGGTGACCAGATGTTCGAGGAGTGGCGCCGGGGCGTACCCCGGCTCACGGAACTCCAGGTAGAGCGTGCGCTGGATGGCGAGGGCGACGTCCAGTCCAACGACATCGAGCAGCTCGAAGGGCCCCATGGGGTACCCGCAGCCAACCTTCATCGCGTTGTCGATGTCGTCAGCGGTCGCGTAGTGCGCCTCGAGCATCCGCACCGCGTCGTTCAAGTACGGAAAAAGCAGCGCGTTGACGATGAAACCTGCGCGGTCCCCGCAGGTGACTGGGTGTTTGCCGACCCGCTCGCAGACCTCGCGGACCGTGGCGACGACCTCCGGAACCGTGTTGATGGTGTGCACCACCTCGACCAGCTTCATCACCGGCGCCGGGTTAAAGAAGTGCATACCGACGACGTCCCGCATGCGAGAGGTCGCTGCTGCAATCTCGACGATCGGAAGGCTCGACGTCGTAGTCGCCAAGATCGCTCCGGGCTTGGCCAGGTCGTCGAGCGTGGCGAAGATCGCCTGCTTGACCGAGAGCTCCTCGACCGTCGCTTCGAGGAAGAGGTCACAGTCAGCGAGGTCGTCGAACGACGTGCTGCCACTGAAACGCCCGAGCGCGGCGTCGCGCTCTTCCTCGGTAATCTTTCCTCTGACCACGGCCTTCTCAAGCGACTTGCCGATGGAGACACGCGCCTTGTCGATCTGCTCGGTGCCGCGCGCCCGCAGCACCACGTCGTACCCCGCCTTGCAGAAGACCTCGGCGATCCCAACGGCCATGGTTCCCGAGCCGACAACTCCGACCCGCTGCACGGGACGGGCCTCTGCGCCATCACCATTCGGCACCGGCGTGTGGACATCCGGAACGACAACGGGTGACCCGGGCGCCTCGTAAGTGTAGAAACCGCGTCCGGTCTTTCGACCCTTCACTCCGGCTGTCACCATCTGCTTGATGATCGGGGCCGGCGCGTGGAGGCGGTCGCGGGTCTGCTTGTACATCGTGTCGAGGATCTCGTAGGCGGTGTCCAGCCCGATCAGGTCGAGCAGTGCGAGCGGGCCCATCGGCAGTCCGCAACCCAGCTTCATCGCGGCGTCGATGTCTTCTCGAGTCGCGTATCGCTGCTCGTACATTGCCGCGGCGTGGTTGAGGTAGCCGAACAGGAGCGCGTTGGCGATGAAGCCCGCCTTGTCGCCGACGACGACGGGGACCTTGCCGAGTCGCTCGCTGAGCGCCTTGACGTCGTCGATGACCTGCGCGTCAGTGACGACGGTGCGGATGACCTCGACGAGCTTGAGAACTGGCGCCGGGTTGAAGAAGTGCATGCCGACCACCTGGGCCGGCCGATGTGTGGCGACGGAGATCTCGGTGACCGACAGCGATGACGTGTTGGTGGCCAGGATCGCATCCGGTGCGGTGATCCGGTCGAGCTCGGCGAAAATCTGCTGCTTGAGCTCGAGCTTCTCCGGCACGGCCTCGATCACGAGGTGGCAGTCGGCAAGATCTTCAAGTTTGGAGGTAAAGGTGATCCTGTCGAAAATCGCCTGCTTCTCCTCCTCAGAGAGCTTGCCCCGCTTCACTGCGCGCGAGGTGGACGTCTCGACGTGCTGGATGCCGCTCGGCAGGGCTGCCTCGTCCCGCTCGACAGCAACAACCTCGAGGCCGTTACGCGCAAAGACCTCAGAGATGCCCGCCCCCATGGTGCCCAGACCCACGACCCCGACCCGGGTGAACTCACGTGCCATGACCTACTCCTGTGCTGCG
>JANLWJ010000007.1:0-10150 GCA_031364455.1 Actinomycetes bacterium
AATGCGGCCAGCGGCAGCACGACACCGACCAGGACGGTGGTCCAACGCCCCTGCGCGGTGGCAGCCAGAAAGACCGGGTTGAGGGCGTAGGCGACCGCGACCCACACCCGAAGCCGTACCGACAGCCCGAACGAAGCGGTCACCAGGTAGGCGAGGAGTCCGGCCAACGGTGGCCCAACGACCAGCACCATCGGCACCACCCAGGTGGCGTGACCGAGCATCAGCGTCGCCAGCACACCGAGCACCGCCGTTGACGGGTGCGCCATGGTGTCGGTGCCCATCGTGACCGGGTGCCACGCCGCGGTGTATGACTGCCAGACGTCCGAAGCCCCAGTCGGCATCGGGAGCAGCGCACCACCGTGCAGGACACCACCGCGGTAGAGGCCCCGCCAGGCGATCAGCTGCACCGCCATGAGCCCGGTGAAGAGCAGCACGCCAGGGCGGGTGACCCACCGACGTAGCCGGCCCGACCCAGCACCGACGAAGGAGTCGAGGTCGTCCTCGACCGGCCCGGACTCCAAGATCGTGCTCGGCGCGACGTCGGTCTCCACGCTGAGCGACCCCGCCAGCGTCTCGAGGCTGTGGCGCACCTGCTGGCCTGGCGGTGGGAAGAGTGACCGCAAGGTGCCTGCCCGGACCAGCCGCCAGCGCCGTCGGGCCCGACGCGCCACCCGCAGACGCCGCGGCCGCATCAGCACCGACCCAACGGCAGTCATCTCCGCGGCGGCCTCGCGCGGGGCCTTCCCCAGGACGTTGCCGAGCGCCCTGACGAGGGTCTGGATGAGGAGCCACAGCCAGCGAAGCAGCAGCGTTGAGCCGCGACCGTTGGCCAACAACGTGTAGAGCGCGCTCGCCCGGTCGGTGGCGTGCGGGTCTCCCAGCACGCCGGCCCTGCGGCCGTGGGCCATCGCCTCGGCGTGATGCACCACTGCGTCGGTGGCCACCGCCACTCGATGACCAGCGAGATTGGCGCGCCAGCCGAGGTCGACGTCCTCTCTGAAGAACCGCAGTGACCGGTCGAACCCGCCGAGGTCGCTCCAGAGGTCGCGACGCACCAACAGCCCAGCGCTGCCGACGGCGAGGGTGTCGCGCTGGCCGTCGTACTGGCCCTGGTCCTGCTCACCGCGCTCGAGCCCGGTGTGTCGTCGCCCCGATCGCGAGATGGACACTCCCACCTCGAGCAATCGCCTCGGTTCGTCCCACCCGAGCACCTTTGGTCCCCACACCGCCACCGATGGCTGGTCGGCGGCGTTCCTCAGCAGCGCGCCCAGCGCATCAGGATCGGGAGCGCTGTCATCGTGCAGGACCCAGAGCCAACCCGAGGCGGGGGCGGCTTCGACGCCGGCATGCACAGCTGCGGCGAAGCCGGTGTCGGCGGGCATGGTGAGCACCCGGTCGACCGCCGCAGCCTGGTCCAGCAGTGTCGCTGTGGCGTCGGCAGACCCGGTGTCGACAGCGATGACTGCGAGAGGAGCTGGATCGAGCGCAGCGAGTGCGGCAAGTGTGCGAGGAAGAAAGCCCTCGCCGTCGTGAGCAACGAGCACCGCGACGACGCCGGGGTCGTCGGGCGTCTCGGGGAGTTGGACGTCCTGGCTCATGGTCGACGTCCCACCCTACGGGGCATGCGCGGATGGGTAGCAGCCGCGGTGTGATGGCCCGGATCCGGTGGGACCGGGCCTGGCCCGGTCGGGCCCAGGCGCCAGGGTCGGGCTAGACCGCTTCCTTCTTCAGCCGCCGACGCTCGCGCTCGGACAGGCCGCCCCAGATGCCGAACCGCTCGTCGTGCGCCAGTGCGTACTCCAGACAGTCGCCGCGCACGTCGCAGCCGAGGCAGACCTTCTTCGCCTCGCGGGTCGACCCACCCTTCTCCGGGAAGAAGGCCTCCGGGTCGGTCTGCGCGCAGAGCGCTCGCTCCTGCCACCAAAGCTCAGGATCTTGCTCCTCCATCAGACTGATGGCCTCTGTCACCGTTCCTCCTCGACCCCACGGGTGTCGTTCGGCCACGGGCCGGTCGAACGACATGCGTGGAATTACATGGGTGTCGTTGCCCTGCTGTCAACACTTTCTCTGCTATTCGTTCCGCCGGGTCGATACAGAACGTGACCAGGTGGTCACCGAAGGCATCCGCAATTCCGGCATCTTCGCAGGTCAGCGCGCCGGCAACGGCTCGGGGAGCACCCCTCCGGTGCGGGTGGACCTTTCGGACCTTTCTTTGGCGACCGGACCGTAGGTCGTGGTCCGCTGCCGCGCCGGGCGGCCCACCTCAGCAGCCCAGGCGACCAGCTCGGACACCGCGGTTGCCGATCCGTGAGCACTCCCGGCCATTCGACTGATGGTCTCCTCCATGAGCGTCCCGCCGAGGTCGTCAACGCCAGAACCGAGCATGGTCTGAACGCCGGCCGCGCCCAGCTTGACCCACGAGACCTGGATGTGGTCGATGCGACCGTGCAGCAGCAGCCGGGCCGCTGCATGCACCGCCCTCGTCTCATCAGCCGTCGGCCCCGCACGTCCGATCCCCGCGAGGTAGAGCGGTGCTGACTGGTGCACGTACGGCAGCGGCACGAACTCGGTAAAGCCAGCGCGCCCGCGCTCCTGCGCGTTGTCCTGCACCGCCGCCAGGACCCGGAGATGGGTAAGCCAGTGATCGGGACGATCGACATGGCCGAACATCATCGTGCTGCTGGTGGGCAGTCCCAGCTGATGAGCGGACTCGACCACCTGGATCCAGGTCGCGGTCGGCAGCTTCCCCTTGGTCAGCACCCAACGGACGTCGTCGTCGAGGATCTCCGCAGCTGTTCCGGGGAGTGACCCAAGGCCAGCCTCCTTCAGCGCAGCGAGGAACGCCTGGATGGAAGTCCCGGCATGAGCCGCCCCCGTCGCCACCTCCATCGGGCTGAACGCATGAACGTGTATCTCCGGTAGCGCTGCCTTGATGGCACGCACGAGGTCGAGGTAGTGCGACGCCGGGATCTGTGGGTCGATCCCACCCTGCAGACAGACCTCGGTGGCGCCGAGCTCCCAAGCCTCCGTCGCCCGCATCACGACTTCGTCGATCGAGAGCGAGTAGGCGTCCGCATCTGACCGACGTTGGGCGAATGCGCAGAAACGGCAGCCGGTGTAACAGATGTTGGTGAAGTTGATGTTGCGGTTGACGACGTAGGTGACCTCGTCGCCCACCACGTCGCGGCGCAGATCGTCGGCGACCTGCGCCACAGCGTCGAGGTCGGCCCCGCCGGCGGACAGGATGGCAATCGCCAGGCGCTCGTTCTGCGGCAAAAGGAGCGCGGCAGGTTCAGTCTCGGCAACGCGCAGCGCGTCGCGAACGTCGGCGGCTATCCGGTTCGGCGGCTGAGAGTTCGCAGCAGCCGCCACTACCGTCCATGACCCGAAGGCGTCCTCGACATCGCTGCGCACCGCCGACCGGCGACCTTCGGCGTCGACGGCCACGTGCAGGTCGACCCGCCCCAGGTCGCCGAGCTGGTCCGGCTCCTGCCACGGCAACCCCTTGGGCCGAACTCCTTCCCTGGCGAGACCGTCGTCGTCGGCAAGTGCGTCAACGTGCGGCTGCACCCTGGGGTCGACCCAGCGCTCACCGCGGCGCGCATAAGTAGGATGGACCGTGAGCCGCTCGCGGAGCACGAAACCGGCCGCCGCGCTCAGATCAGCGAGTACCTGCAGGTGCGGCCAAGGCCGCTCGGGGTTGACGTGGTCGGGGGTCAGCGGGCTGACCCCTCCCCAGTCGTCGACTCCGGCAGCGAGCAGTCGTGGCAGCGCGTCAGGTTCGGACAGATTGGGCGGAACCTGCAAGCGCGCTGATGGCCCCAGGAGCACCCGAGCTGTGGCCACCGTCGCCAGGAAGTCATCGGCCCCGGCGTCCTCGACACCAGCCATGGCTGTTCTGGGCTTGGCCCTGAAGTTCTGCACGATGACTTCCTGCACATGGCCATGGGCTCGATCGGCCGAGCGGATGGCCAGCAACGAATCGGCGCGCTCGACAAGCGTCTCGCCGATCCCAACGAGTACTCCGGTCGTGAATGGCACCGACAGACGTCCAGCGTTCTCCAGGACCCTGAGCCGCACGGCAGGCTCTTTGTCCGGCGACCCGTAGTGCGGGGATCCCGGCTCGGACCACAACCTGTCGCTGGTCGTCTCGAGCATCAGGCCCATCGACGGCGCGACCGGTTTCAGGCGAAGCAACTCATCCCAGGTCATCACCCCTGGGTTCAGGTGCGGCAGCAACCCAGTCTCCTCGAGAACCAGGATCGCCATCGCTCTGACGTAGTCCAGGGTGCTGGCGTACCCGGCCTCGTCTAGCCAGGCGCGCGCCTGCGGCCAGCGCTCCTCGGGGCGGTCACCCAAGGTGAACAGGGCCTCCTTGCACTCCTCGGCGGCTCCAGCGTGCGCGATCGCCAACACGTCATCCGGCGACAGGAAAGGCGCCGGCAGGTCACCTGGGGCAGCAGCGAACGTGCAGTAGTGACACCTGTCTCGGCAGAGCCGGGTCAGGGGGATGAAGACCTTGCGCGAGTACGTGATGACGCCGGGACGACCGGCGTCGGCGAGCCCGCGGTCCCGCAGGCCCGACGCGAGCTGGAGCAGGGCATCGAGCTGCGAACCTCGGGCCGCCATGAGGGCGGCGGCCTCCTGCGCATCGAGCTCCCTCCCCTGTTCGACTCGTCGGATGGCTCGGTTCGTCTCGGCCGCAGCTGGACGAGGCGCAGACGTCGGGGGCGGCATCTGCCGAGCGTACGTCAGCGTTCGGTAAGGATCTCGTCATCGCTTCACCCTCGGATCGACCGCCGGCCCTCCCTAGCGTCGGGAGCGCCCGTTCGTACCCGACACGACAAGGACACCTTCGATGAATGCTTTCCGGATCGCCGCTGCAGACTTCGTCTGCCCGGTCGCCGGTCGCTGACCGCGGAGGACGGGTGCTTACGGCGATGCGCACGTACGCTGACGCCGTGGGCACCCCCTCTGACTCGGCCTTGTCGCCAACTCCCGCGCCGCCGGTGGCCCCGGCAACGGTGCTGGTGGTCGACGACGACCGGACCGTTGCCGAGGTCGTTGTCACCTACCTCGAGCGTGCAGGACTCCGCGCAGTGCACGTTGCCGATGGTGGCTCAGCGTTGTCGGCCTTCGAAGCGGAGTCTCCCGACCTGGTGGTGCTCGACCTGATGCTGCCCGACCTCGATGGGCTTGAAGTCTGCCGCCGGCTCCGCGCAACATCGGACGTTCCCGTCATCATGCTCACCGCACTCGGCGGCGAGGTCGACCGGGTGCTCGGGCTCGAGGTCGGTGCCGACGACTACGTGACCAAACCGTTCAGCCCTCGCGAGCTAGTGCTTCGGGTGCAGTCGGTTCTGCGCCGCGCGGCGAGGGAGTCCGACGGCCCAACAGCTCCTCCCCAAGACCCGGTTCTGCGCGACGGGAACCTCGTACTCGACACCTCGGCGCACACCGCAACGCGCGGCGGCGATCCGCTCTCCCTGACCAGCCGCGAGTTCGACCTGCTCGCGTTCCTCCTGGCCAACCCCGGGCGCGCCTTCACCAGAGGTGAGTTGATGGAGCAGGTGTGGGGTTGGTCCTTCGGCGACCAGTCGACGGTGACAGTGCACGTCAGGAGGCTCCGCGAGAAGGTCGAGCCGATGCCAACAACCCCCTCCCGGCTGATGACCGTGTGGGGCGTCGGCTACCGCTGGGACCGCGTCGAGGCAACGCCGTGAACCCCTGGGCTTCGGTTGCCATCACCGCCATCGTCAGCAGCGCCGTCGTCGGTGCGATCGGGCTCGTGCTCCTGAACCTGCTCGGACGCCGTTCGGCTCGCACGCTCGCGTGGCTGGCACCGGTCACCGCCGTGGTCGCGGTGGTGGTAGGGGTCGTGGCTACAGCTCAGCGGATGTTCCTCTCCTCACATGACCTTGGCGTCGTCCTCGTTGTGTGTGCGGCAGCTGGGGTGGTTGCTGTCGGTATCGGGCTCCTCCTGGCACGGCGGGTCGACCAGATTGAGCAGCACTCTCGCGAGCTTGCTGAGGAGCGGGCCCGAGCAGAGGAGGCGGAGCGGACTCGCCGTGAGCTTGTCGCGTGGGTGTCGCACGACTTGCGTACCCCGCTGGCCGGCATGCGGGCCATGACCGAGGCGCTCGAGGACGGTGTTGCGCCGGACCCCGACCGCTACCACCGGCAGCTGCGAACCGAGGTCGACCGACTCACCAGCATGGTCGACGACCTGTTCGAGCTGTCGCGGATCAACTCAGGTGCGATGCACCTGGTACGCGAACAGATTTCTTTGACCGACGTCGTTGGCGACGTCGTCGCGGCGGCTGCCCCCCTGGCCGCAGCCCGAGGAGTGCACATCGCAGCCCGGGCCGGGCATGAAGGTCCCGACACGATCACCGCCGACGAGCGTGAGCTACGTCGAGCGATCGCCAACCTGGTCGGCAATGCCATCCGGCACACGCCTCACGACGGCACGGTGCAGGTGACCGCCTCAGTCGTCGCCGGTACGGCGACGCTCACGGTGACCGACGCATGCGGGGGCATCCCCGACGCCGACCTAGCGCGCGTCTTCGAAGCCGGCTATCGCGGCGATCAGGCTCGCACCCCCGATCCCGACGGCGGCGCCGGTCTCGGACTGGCCATCGTTCAAGGAATCGTCAACGCCCACGGCGGTGCCGTCGATGTGCGCAACGTCAGTGGCGGATGCTGCTTTGAGGTGCTGATCCCCGCGACTGTTGGGGCGTCCAGCTGATCGTCACGACGTCACGGAGGTAGCCGGGGTCGATGTCGGCGAGTGCGGCTGCGACCTCGGGTTCACGGTCGACTGGGAGGCAGAGCCGCTGCGTCACGAGCTCGGCGCGTTGCTCAAGCGATTGGCTGCCCGAACCGTCCGCAGCGCCAGTGTCGAGATTCGTCCAGTACTCGGCACGCAGGTCGGCGACGTCCATGGAACCGAGGATCTCAACGAGGTCACCGGTGATCGGACCTGTCGGTCGCTCGAGGTCATGGAACTGATTCCACAGCGGGTTCATCCACGAGAGCGGATGGTGTGGTGGCAGCTCGAGAATGACGCGACGCCGCGCCTTGGCGTCGAGGGCAGTCAGGAAGGGCACGATGTCGGCGACGTTGTAGACGACGTGGTGCACCACAGCGACGTCATGCGGGGCGACCTCGATCGCCGCCTCTGGCCAGGTCCCGAGAACCTCGTGGTGATCGACACCTGCGGTGGCTGCGCGCTCGGCGAACGCTGCCAACATGGCGGCCTCGCCGTCGACGGCCGTCAGCGACGTGGCCCACGGCACAAGCGGCAAGGAAGCTGCGCCGGCACCGGCACCGACATCGAGAATCGAGCCAGGGTCAGCCCGGAGCACCTCAGCGGCCCGCTCGAACGAGACTCCACCCGGATCGACCACAGCCCGGTCGGCCCGTCCGGCGAAGCGAGCGACCGGCAGCATCCATGGATCGCGTGTTGCCGCGTCCAGGATGTGCTGCGGGATTGCCCAGGCCGCCAGGGCGTCCGTCCAGCGCTGGGCCATGGTCGAAAGATCTGCGGGTCTGGTCACTGACAAGATGCTGCCATGCAGATCACCGCTCTGGCAGGGGGCATCGGCGGCGCGCGCTTTCTGCGCGGCCTCCGTGAGCACTTGGCGGCGCGCGGCGACGGCTGGTCTGCCGCCGACATCACGGTGATCGGTAACACCGCCGACGACATCACCTTGTTCGGCCTGCGGGTCTGCCCAGACCTGGACACCGTGATGTACACCCTCGGCGGCGGCATCCACGAGGAGCAGGGGTGGGGGCGCGCCGGCGAGACGTTCGGCGTGAGTGCCGAGCTGGCGGCGTACGACGTTCCACCCGACTGGTTCACTCTTGGCGACCGCGATATCGCCACCCACATCGTGCGCACGCAGATGCTGCGCGCGGGTTGGTCGCTCACCGACGTCACGGCCGCCCTGTGCACCCGCTGGCAGCCCGGAGTCCGTCTGCTGCCAATGAGCGACGACCCGGTCGAGACACATGTCGTCGTCCATGACGGCGACGGAGCGCGCGAGGCACTGCACTTCCAGGAGTGGTGGGTCCGGGAGCAGGCAAAACGCCCGGCGTTGGAGTTTGTCTTTCTGGGGTCAGCTGAGGCCAAGCCGACATCGGCGGTGCTTGACGCGGTGCGCGAGGCAGATATCGTGCTGCTGCCACCGTCGAACCCGGTCGTCAGCATCGGGGCAATCCTTCAGATCGTCGGGATCGGCGATGCGCTGCGCTCGACATCAGCGCCGGTCGTCGGCGTCTCCCCCATCATCGGTGGGGCACCGGTGCGAGGGATGGCCGACGCGTGTCTTTCTGCCGTCGGCGTCGACACCTCGGCGGCCGCCGTTGCCGGCCACTACGGCGCACGCATCGCCGGGGGTTTGCTCGACGGCTGGCTGGTCGCGGACGAGGATGCTTCGACTCCGGCCCCCGCCGGAGTCATCCAACGTTCGCGGCCGCTTCTGATGACGACCACCGAGGAAGCCGCGGCGATTGCCGGCGCCGCGCTCGACCTCGCCATCGAGCTACGTCGTTGAGCTGCATGGCGAGCCCTGAGCCGTATGGGTAGCTTCCACGTCGTTGCGCTCGAGGGACTTCCCGAGATCACCGCTGGCCATGACCTCGCAGCCTCCATCGTGTCCGCCTATTCAGGGTTGCAGGACGGCGACATCGTGGTGGTGTCGAGCAAGGCGGTGAGCAAGTCAGAAGGGCGCGTGCTCACCGGAGTCGAGCGCGACGAGGCGATCGCCGCCGAGACGGTGCGGACCGTTGCTGAGCGAGGCGACCTCAAGGTCGTCGAGACACGCCATGGCCTCGTCCTCGCCGCAGCCGGTGTCGACGCGAGCAACGTCGCAGCTGGTTCTCTCGTGCTTCTGCCCGTGGATCCCGATGCCAGTGCCCGAGCACTGCGCGCGTCACTGCGTGCAACTCTTGATTGCCTGCTGGGGGTGATCGTGAGCGACACCGCTGGCCGTCCGTGGCGGCTGGGACAGACCGACATCGCGATCGGCGCTGCAGGCGTCACGCCGCTGCAGGACCTTCGGGGTGGCCGAGACCGGCACGGACGGGTGCTCGAAGTAACAGTGCCGGCCGTCGCCGACGAGATCGCTGCTGCCGTCGAGCTCGTCATGGGGAAGGCAGCGGGAACACCTGTCGCCGTTGTACGCGGACTCGGCCACCTCGTGCAGGAGGCCGACGGCCCAGGTGCTCGAGCCATCGTGCGTCCGCACGACGAGGACTTGTTCCCACTGGGCTCGAACGATGTGGTGCGCGCCCGCCGAACCGTTCGCGCCTTCACCGAGGCAGCCGTTCCGCGAGAGATCATCACCTGCGCGATCGCCGATGCCATCACCGCACCGGCGCCGCACCACACCGCACCTTGGCGGTTCGTCCTCGTATCCGATGACCGCCGGGCCGAACTGCTCGACGCGATGGCCGACGAGTGGCGAGCTGACCTGCGCAGCGACGGTCTCGACGACGCATCCATCGAGCGCCGCATTGCCAGGGGTGAACTCTTACGCGCAGCGCCATCGCTTGTGGTGCCTTGCCTCGTCGACGAGGGCTCGCACAGCTACCCCGACGCTCGACGATCCGATGCCGAGGACGCGATGTTCCTGCTGGCCATGGGTGCGGGGATCGAGAACTTCCTGGTGTCGCTGGCTGCGCGGGGGGTCGGCTCTGCATGGGTCTCGTCAACGCTCTTCTGCCCCGACGTCGCGCGCACCACTCTCGACCTGCCGGCCAGCTGGCAGCCGATGGGAGCAGTGGCCGTCGGCTACGCAGCGGCAACGCCGACACCGCGCGTTCGGCGTGAACCCGGCGACTTCCTCGTCGAGCGATAGGCGTCCCACGCAGCACTCATGAGACTTGCACGGGGGTTGTCGGTGCCGTGGTTTAGCGTGGGGGTTGGTCGAGTTGGTTCATGGTGATGGCGCAGCCTGAGTTGCGCAGATGAGTAGCGGCGAGAGCGACCACCGCCCGTTTTTCCCGCGCTCACACCGTGAGGTTCGTGTTGTCACCGTCACCGCTACCCGCCCTCGCCACTGCCGTGGCGGGGGTGACGGCGACTGATCCGCGCCAGCTGACCGCCACCGAACGCAAAACCCGCCTGACAGCACTCCGTACCGCG